>JBBQCR010000412.1:0-3442 GCA_038318935.1 Phycisphaerales bacterium | reverse complement strand
CTTGAGTCCATCCCGAAGCTCCTCGGGAAGCGACTTCGCGAGATCGGGCGAGAAAGCTATCTCGGTCTCCAAATGGGCGATGGCCTTGATGATCGGGGCCATGTCCACCTGGGCACCGCGACGGATGACTGCGAGTGCGTCAGCGGCGCCGGGACCTTCGATCAGGAGCGATTCTCGCATCCCGCGCATCGTCGTCAGGGCCTTGCGGGCGAACGTTTCGTTCGCGTACACGTCACCGAGCGCCTCTTGCAGGAAGAGACGACCTTCGTTGACGAGGAAGTCGAGGGCGAAGATGCCGCCTTGCGGATCGGCGACCGGCACGCTGCCGTGCCCCTCGAAGGGTTCGAGCGGAACATCCAACTGCTCGGCCGCGAGCGTTGCGGCGCAGCGCACCGGTCGGCTCGCAGCGAGGGCTCGAGCCGGAGCGACACAGGCGCTGGCGAGCTCCGGCAAAATGAGCGGATCGACAATCGCCGCGGTGACTCGCGCGAGACGACGCGCGTCGGGCTTCTCGTCCGACATCGCCCGCTGCGCTGCGATCGTTCGATCGAGCGACGTTGCCAGCGAAGGTTCTTGCGCGAGTGCCTTGCCGAGCGGGCTTGTGGCATCGTTCGGATTGAGCATCGCCCGCGTCGGAAGTGGCCACGGCTGCGACGGCATCGGCGGCTGTCGAAACGTGCCGGTCCAGAGAGCCGCATTCGCAAGCGTGACAACAACGGTCTTCGTCTCCTCCGCGTACGTGGGCTTCGTCGAAGCGTCTCGTGGAATGTTCGGGGAGCGGGTGGCTGCCCTGCGATACGCGAGTTGTATGGTGTCGCCTGGGCGCTTGGCGGCCACTGACGCGGCGAGTGCCGATTCGCTCGCTGCAGCGCCATCGATCGAGACCAGCAGATCCGGCCGCGCGAGGGTCGAGGATTCAATGCCGCGACCGTCCAACGGTCCCGGCTCAATCCAGGTCACCACGCAGCCGACCTCCGGAACGTCGCGTACGGTGAGCCCCAGGAACGCAGAGGCGCTCGCCGAAGGCGTCGCTTGGGTCGTGGCTGGAATGACTGAAACGGCCTGAGGAATCAGCAATTCGAGAATCGCGACGGTGAGGCAGGAGGAGAGGATCGTCACGTTCGCATCCTAACCCGTGGCGACACGACGAACGCATCGAGGGCTTGCCCCTACAATGGCGATCCACCCATGCCCCGCAAGCGATCCCATTCCTACTCGCTCGATACCCGCGGACCTCGACTTCAACGGGTCCTTGCGGAGGCCGGCTACGGTTCACGGCGGGCATGCGAGGAACTGATCGAGTCGGGCGTGGTGAAGGTCAACGGCGAGTACGTGCAGGAACTCCCTGCATGGGTTGACCCGGAACGGGACCGCATCGAGATCAGCGGCAAACTGCTCCGTCGGGCCGAGAAGCACGTGTACGTGCTGCTCTTCAAGCCGCGCGGTGTCGTAAGCACCAACTCCGACCCGGAGGGACGGGTGCGAGCAATCGATCTGGTGAAACATCCGTTGCGTCCGCGGTTGTATCCGGTTGGAAGGCTCGATCTTGATTCGAGCGGCCTGCTCCTTCTTACCAACGACGGCGAACTCGCGAATCGCCTGACCCATCCTCGCTACGAGGTTCACAAGGGCTACGAGGTGTCGGTCGGAGGTTCGCTGACCGACGCAGAGGTCGCGAAGCTCGAAGCCGGTATTTTTCTTCACGATCGCGATGGCGAAGGGAGCAAGACGAGCCAGAACCTTCTCAAGGTCGTGAAGCGCGATCGTGAACGCACCAAGCTGTACATCGAACTGTGCGAGGGCCGCAATCGACAGGTCCGCCGCATGCTCCTGCGCGTCGGTCATCCGGTGAAGAAACTGCGCCGCGTCCGCATGGGACCGCTCGAACTCAAGGGGCTCGCGGTCGGCGAATGGCGCGAACTGACATCACGGGAACTCTTGGCACTTCGCAAAGCGGCGTACGGCGACGTCGAGACGTCGCGCGAGACGCCCGCGACGCGCGAACGTCCAGCCCGATCCGAACGTCCAGCCCGCCCCGAACGTCCAGCCCGCCCCGAACGTCCAGCCCGACCTGCTCGCCCAGCGCGACCTACCCGCGCCGCGCAACCTGAGCGCCCCAAACGTTCCGCGAAACCCGAACGTCCAGCGGCCATCGAACGCCCGCGCAAGTCCGAGCATCCAACGAAGCGCGGCATCACTCCGAAGATCGAACGACCGGATCGACCGGAGCGATCCGCCAAGCCGCAGCGGGACATCCGACCCGAACGTGCTGCGGGTCGGGCCGCCGATCGGGCGAAGCCTGCCCCGCGCCCACGATCGACCGGCGGCGGAAAGCCGGTTCGTCGGGACCGGCGAAGCTGATCGCTGCGATGTGTGACCTCGTCCGTTCCTGAACCTGCCGCTGGGATCCCTATGCCGCTCTACGAGTACGTCTCCGAAACCGATGGTGAAGTCCTGACGCTCCTGCGTCCCATGCGCGATGCGGACGCCCCGATCGATGATCCGAAGGGACTTGGTCGTCGCTTCCACAGGAAGCACTCGACGTTCGCGACCAATTCTGGGGCTGGTCCGGAGTCTTCCGGAATGTCGCTGCCTATGGGTGGCTGCTGCCCATGCGGCAAATCAGCGGGGCATTGCGGTCGGGCCAACTGACGCGGCGAATGCGCGTTGCACGCTCTCTTGGAGGAAGGAACTCGCTTGATCATCCATGGCGTCGATTTTTCGGGTGCGGAGTCCGGCGGTGCGACCAAGATCCGCGTCGTTGAGCGCAACACGCGTGACCGTTCGGCACCGTTGGTCTTTCGCGGCCGATGCGATCGCAATGGCCTGTTGCGGATGATCCGTGAGAGCGTCAGCGACAATCGCGAACATACTTGGCGGATCGATGCGCCTTTCGGACTGCCGATCGAGATCATTGATGCCTTCTCGTTGCCGCACGATTGGACGAAAGTCGCCACGTGGATGCGTGACTTCGGATCGCCGCGAGGCTGGCGACACGAAGTTCGCAACGTTTCGCGAAAGGAGCCCAAGCGAGTCTGCGACAGGGAAGATCGCACACCGATGGCTCCGATTAACCTTCGGGTCTTCAAGCAGACCTGGACGCTGATTTCGGAAGTGCTCTTGCCGCTCGCCGAAGACGGTGTGCGCATCGAGCCAATGCTCCATCGCAATCCGGACGCCAAGGTCGTCGTGTGCGAGGGATGCCCGGCGTCGATACTGCTTCGGTACGGCTGGCCGTCCAAGGGCTACAAAGGCGACGGCGATCCGCCAAAGGAAGTGCGGGCAATGATCGCGTCGCGTCTTCGCTCGGTGGGTGTATTCGCACTCGAGGCGTTGGCAGGAGAAGCGATCGAAGATACCGAAGGTGATCTTCTTGACGCGATGATTCTCACGTCTCCACCGGTGCACACTGTGCCGCCGAAGGAAGCGATGGTCGAGGGCT
>JBBQCR010000411.1:0-3445 GCA_038318935.1 Phycisphaerales bacterium | reverse complement strand
AGGCTTTGCCGGGGCTGCGGGCGCGGTGGCCTGCGGGACCGCAACGGAGAAGGAGGCTGCGACGGCGAGGGCGGAGGCCGCGAGGGCCAATTGGATCTTGCTGTAGTTGTTCTTCATGTTCTTCATGCTCTTTATGGTCTTGATGCTGTTCATACTGTGCACATTGTTCATGGTGCGGGGACGGAGGTCCATCTCAAGAGTCTGTTCTCGAACCGGACGCGGCTCGACGTGGTGGCAGGCTTCTGTATCCCGGACGCTGTCACATCATCGGGCCGCGGACTGCTTGGGCTGGTCGTTGGACGATTGAGTACCCGTTGGCTTCGTTTCTGGTTTCACTTCTGGCTTCACTTCTGGCTTCAGTTCTGGCTTCAGTTCTGGCTTCAGTTCTGGCTTCTGGTTGGAAGCAGGCTCCGCGGCGGGAGTAGCGGCCTTCGCGTCACGGGCCTTGACCAGTGCCTTGATCGAGTCGGGAAGCTCCAAGAGCTTCGGATCGACCGGAAGGAAGTCGACGCTTTCGACGGTCAGGATCTGTACCTGTCCCATCCACTTCAATTCGGTCTTGACGGGCATCTTGATCTTGCCGCCGGGGCTGTCGAATTCCTTGTACTCCGAAAGCGTGGTGACGACAGGCACGGTGCCGTTCTGCGTCTCCGCGGTCATCTTCATCCCGATCAGGAGCGACGTGTCCTTGTCGAGAAACATTGTCATCTCACGGTTCTTGTCCTCGCCTTGCCCCTTCAGTCGGATTTCGTAGGCAGGCGCGCCGTTCCAGGTCGTGATGCCGACGACGGTTGCGGTATCGAATCGCTTGTGCAGCGAGATCTCGCGGCGGAAATCGGCGTCGTTCTTGATTTGCTCGAGCTCCTTTCCCTCCAGCAGTCGCGGCCCCTGAATCTTGTTGTCCGACCAGCCGATCGTTCCGTTGAAGCCGGTGCGGACATCGCCGACACCCGGCAAGTTCATGACCACAACAAAACCACCGCCGTCGCCCTTGGGTTCGGCGAAGTGCGAAATCATGGTGCCGGTCATATTCGACGCCGGCATTGACATGGTGGCCTTCGAGGTCATCGAGGTGATCTTTTCGAACGCCCCCTCCGGTCCTGTTGCTGCCATCTGCCGAGCGAAGAGTTCCTCCGCGCTGGGGAGGGTGACATCCCCAGCGGCGGCGTTCTTCGCGGCGTCGGTTGCCGGCGGCGCTGCGGGAGCCGCCGACTGTGCAATGCTCGTCGAGGTGACGGCGGCCAGGGTTGTCAATGCAGACGCGATGGTCAGAAGGCTGCGGCGGAAGTTCATCGTGGGGCTACCCGGGGGAGATCCAGAGACGGCGATCAGGTGGAGGGCGGATGGAGAGCGGAGCGCTGCTCCACGATCCAGCGAAGGGCTGCGGCAAGCACGGGATCGGACTCGCGCTCAAGATTCTTCCGCGACAAAGTCACAGGCAGATCGGGGACGACCCCATGACCTTCGATTCGATTCCCCTTCGGCGTCACGAAATCGGCCATGGCGTAGAGCAGCACGTCGCCGTTGGGAAGGCTGACGGCGATCGCGGGGAGTGCGGCACCAGCGCTGGTCTGCCCAACCACAAAGGCCCGGCCGAGTTCCTGAAGACCTGCGGTGAAGATCTCCGACGTGCTGGCAGTGAGCGGATCGATCAGGATCGCCAGCGGACCTGCGAACGGTTCAACGATGCGCCCGTCCGAGGTGACTCGCCGAGGGTTGATGCGGAACTCGATCGAGCCATCTCGTGCCGTCATGCGGCCGAGGCTGTCGTCGCGATCAAGGAAGTGACCGGCGATTCCCATTGCCATGCCACCCAGCCCGCCCGGATTGCCCCGAAGATCGAGAACCAGACCATCGTCGCCTCGATGACGGTCGATCGCCAACTCGATTCCTTCCGCAGCCGCGACCATCCAGATGTTGAAACTGATGTAGCCGACCTTTGCGTCTTTGAGGGCTGCGACGTCGATCCCAGCGCTCAGCAATTCGGCGGTGGCGATCGAACGCTCCGTGACGTGCGTCTCCAGCGGGGGCAGGTTGCCGAACTTGACGATCTCGCCGCCGAAACTCTCGGCCACAAGCGTGACCTCGCGCCGGCTGCCGCGCTCGTCGATGAATGCCAATCGCACGCTCTCCCCGGGGGCCGTGGACGCGGCGTTGGCGGCCATTCCCTGAGCGGTGAAGCGCAGCATCATGTTCGCCTCGGCGTCCTTCAGTTCCCCGGCGGAGGGCATATCCAACCCAAGAGCGCGACCATCGACCTCGATCAGTTCCCAGCCCGCACGAACACCGGCGCGATCGGCTGCGCCGCCCGCACTCGGTGCGACGGTGAGGATCTTCGCGTCAACCAATCGGAAGAGAATTCCGAGGTCACCGCCATCGCCGCGATCACGCACCGCTGCGACGGACGCGGCCGTTCCGGTCGGTGCCGGATCGCTGGCGACGTGCGACTCCGCAACGGGCGATCCTGGATTCGCAATGCGACCGGGAATCACACCGAAGTGCGATTGCCCGAGTTCCGCGATCATCGCCTCGAGCAGCTCGCGCAAGTCCTCATCGGTTCGGACGTCCGCGACCTTCGGTCGGTATCGGGCGCGGATCGCTTTCCAATCGACGCCGTTGTGGGTCGCGTCGAAGTGCTGCGTGTCGACGGTTTCCCACACTGCGTCGAAGGTCTCGTAGGCCATCGCGGGCGGCGAGGTCGGCGTCGGCGCGGAGGTCGTCTTCGGCGCGCTCGAGCACGCGACGGTGCTGGCGGCGATGCCAATCGCCAAGGCCCGGAAGAGCCGGGAGAGAAGACTGGTTCGACTCATGGAGGAAAAATCGCCTGGGAGATCCGGACGTCGATAGTGCCGCAGGGTCGTTCCCCAGCGAAGGCGCCTCGAGGCAGTCTCAGCGCCGCGTGCGGGACGTCGGACGGACCTGGCGCGCAGGCGGAGATGGTACCGAGGGAGGCCGACTTGGTTGGGACGCCGGTGGAGAACCGGGTCTCCCGCCTTCGCGCGGCGGATGATCCATCCGTTCTCCCGGATGAACGGTTGAAGGTTTGGGCGACTGCTACTACAGTTCCCGCATGGCTTCTTTCCTGAAGGAACTTGAGCGACGGGTTCTGGTGTTCGACGGCGCGATGGGAACCTCCATTCACGCCTGCGCCGACTGCCGCCCCGAGGACTACCTCGGTCGGGACAACTGCACGGACATTCTCGTGAAGTCTCGGCCGGACATGATCCAGCGGATCCACGAGTCCTTTCTCGCGGTCGGTGCCGACTGCGTCGAGACCGACACCTTTGGATCCAACCAACTCGTTGGGGCCGATTTCGATCAGGAGATGGTCGACTGGACGTACGAGTTGAACCGTCGCGGCGCTGAGATTGCACGAGCGGCGTGCGTCAAGCACTCGACGCCAAGCAAGCCGCGATTCGTGATCGGGTCGATGGGACCGGGCACC
>JBBQCR010000410.1:0-3466 GCA_038318935.1 Phycisphaerales bacterium | reverse complement strand
CCAGACGCTACTGGTGTTTCCGATCTGGCGCGCCGTTGCCCACGTGCTACCGCCATCAAACGAGTACTGCACGACCAGGAAGTCCGCTTCAGCGGGCAACGCAGCATCGTTGCAGTACGCCCATGCGGCATACGACAGATCAATGAACGAGCCGGCGGTGATGGCAAAGGTCGGTGACACCAGCGTCAGCGGGCCGTTGTCGACATCGCTCGCGGAGGCCGATCCACCGACCGCTCCGTTGTCGGTGACCCAGCAGTTCACGCCCGAGCCAGCGGTGAAGTCGTTCTCGGGATTCACCGGTACACCGCTATTCACGGTGCCCACCGGATCGCCCAGCTCCCACGCTCCGCCGGGGCTGGCGCCCGCGACCTGCGTGGTCCAACCGTCAGCACCCGCTTCAAACTCGGTCGCGTAGACGGTCACGTCACCGGTCACCGGATACGCCGTGTAATAGCTTGAGGGAGCGCTGGCCGGATCGGTGTAGATCAGAGCGCTCGCGGCGATCTTGCCGCTGAGGTAGTAGTCAATGGTCGCGCCGCAGGCGAGGGACGGCAGGGTTGCGACGTAGGTCGTCGGGCCACCGGTGAGTGCACTCTGCTGCCACGCTCCGCCTGAGATGCGGTAGTTGAGCTGCAATGATCCCGCGACAATCGGCCCGCCACCAAGGATGGTTGGCACGACGTTGAAGCTGGTTGCCACCCCCGCATCGACGAGGCTCGGAAGGCCGGACGGATAGCTGAACGCGAGTCCGATGGGAGGATGACTCATCCAGATCTCGATGCCCGCGCACCGACCGGTGACGATGTCCTTCCAGCCGTCGCCGTTGATGTCAAAGGGCGCGAAGTCAAAGGTTGCGCCGAGGCTGCCGTTGGGGATGATCTCGCCGATCTGATCCAGCAGCGATCCGCCGACCACGCCGGTGTTGCGATAGATGTGCGCGACTCGACCAGTGCTCGGACAGAACGATGGAAGGTCAGCGTCGACATCGGCGATGAGGGCGTCGAGCTTGCCGTCGTTGTCGAGATCCGCGAGTTGCACCGAGTTGCCGAACTCGCTGAGGCTGTCGGCGATGGTGTAGGAGGTGAAGTTCGCGAACCCATCGGCGCCATTGCCGGTGTTGATGAGGACGCGGTCCTGGCTGTCGTCCACCACCACAAGATCGAGCTTGCCGTCGTTGTTGAGATCACCCGTGGCGATGTTGTACGGCGCGTTGAGATAGATGCTGTCGGGGCCAGCGAAGGACAGGCCCGTGTTGGGCGGCAGCTTGCCGTAGAGAATGGAGATGTTCTGTCCCGACGTGAGCGTGTTCACCCGGGCGATGTCGGTGATGCCGTCGCCGTTGTAATCACCGGAATTCACGGCGTTGCCGAACGCCGAAGCAAGTTGCGATGCGGTGAGCCGGGTCGTCGTCGAGTCGTAGAAGTACCCGGGCCCTGGTCCGCCAGAGGTACCCCAGTTGACGAGAAACTTGTTGTCGTAGTCCTTCGACGACGTCTCCGCAGGACTTTGTTGGCACTCGCCAGCGTCGGCCGTGTCGCCGTCGCCGTTGAGGTCAATGCAGACGGTGCCGCTGGTTTCCGGTGTGTCGTAGTCGACGAAGAAGATGTCGGGGTACCCGTCGCCGGTGAGATCGACGATCGTCGCGTCACAGGCGCGGGGATTGGCGGCGGAGCCGTTCTTCGCGAGAAGATCGGGAATGCGTGCATCCTCGAAGCGGAAGCCGAGCCACTGACCACTCGCGTTGTTGCCAAGGTTCATGTAGACGCGCGGCTGGCCAAGTGTCGCGCTCACGTTGTCAGACATCGTCGTCATCGTGACGATGTCAAGCCATCCATCGAGATTGATGTCGACCGACTTGACGTCGCGATCGTTGACCGGCGCCTTGAGCGCGAGATCACCCGCCGTCAGCGAGGCCGTGCCGTACTCCTGCGTGCGATCGACGAGCGTGCCTCCTTCGTTCATGAGCAGGATGTCGGCGAAGCCGCCTTGCACCGAGCCAGGGAACTTGCGCACGCACAGGAGATCGATGTCACCGTCGTTGTCGAAATCCGCCCACGTGAAGTCCTTTTCCAGGTTGTCGCTCTGGAGTGAGGGAGACATGACCAGTCGTGTGCCGGTCTCGTTGACGAAGGAAGTCTGCCACTGAGCGGAGGCCAGTGGCGAGAGGACTGCGACGAACGTGAGGGTCAGAGCGACAAGGCTTCGCGAACGGTGCACGGCGGACTCCAGGCAGCAGAGGGTCGAATTGCGACGAGGGACTTCGCGGACGCGTGACGTCGCTGTTCCCACGCGTGAGAAGTTGGGCAGATGCGCGGGCCTCGCGAAGTCGCGGAGCCCAATGCTTCAGTGTTCCCAGTGCTTCAGTGTGCCCTAGGACGGCTCGCGTGGCGCGGGGAGTTCAGGTGATTCCGGGAAGTTCCGTCGCGGAGCTAGTCCGGTGATCGGATCTGGGAGACGGGCAACGGCAACGGCGGCCCTGGCGTTCATGCGGCGACCGGCGGCGGCGGCGGAATGCGACCAAGTATTCGAATCGACCGCGCGAAGGCCAGCAGCGAGACGGCGCCCAGGACTAGGCTGACGACGAGGATCGGTGTCGTTGCGATGTCGTGCTGACGAATGACTAGCTGCGCCACGTTCCATCCGGAATTTATGATCAGGTGGGTTAGGACTGTGAGCACGATGGAGCCGGTGCGCCACGCAACAACGCCCAGCCAGAGACCCAAGGTGAACGCCAGGCCCATTGCGGGCGGATCGATGTGCAGCAGTGCAAAGAGGAAGCTCGTCAACAGGATCGCGACCACGGGCGAGTATCGCCGGCGGAAACTCCGCTGGATCATGCCCCGAAAGAGCATCTCTTCAACGACGCCCGGGAACAGCCCGATCACGACGACCCACACGATCGACTCGATGGCCGAACTGTCGGTCCAGACGGCAACCACGGCATCCGCTCCGCCCATCGAGGGCAGGCACATCGCGACGCCAATGGCGAGGGCGAATGGCACGCCGCCCGCCAAGATCAAAGTGACCGCATCCCTAACGCTGACTCGCGGTGCCGTGATTCCGATGCGCTCGCGGAAGGGCGACCCGGTACACCACCAGGCGAATACAACCACCGTCAACATGCCGATCTGCGAGACGAGAATCGTCGCCATGATTGCCCACAGAGTCGATGTGGCCGCGATCAGCTCGTCTTGGCCGGTCACACCGCGCGATGCCGCGAGAGCTACCGCGATGATGCTCACTCCGATCGCTGCGACGAGCGCGACGATTGCCGCGCTCACAAAGGTCAGGACGGCAAAGCCTGCTGAATCTCCGAGGAGCGGGCGGGACATTGGAAGGACTCCCTGCGCGGCATGCGAGCCATGTACGCCATGTACGACATGCACGCTCTGTACGCGATGAATCGGCGACTCTCGACGACGACGCTCCTGCGTGGGAGGCAGGGCTGATCGTCCCTAGCGCGAGT
>JBBQCR010000409.1:0-3493 GCA_038318935.1 Phycisphaerales bacterium | reverse complement strand
CAAAGGGATCCCGTCGAGCCGCCGCGCGAGCTCAACTACGTCGGCAAGATTGGACTCGGTCAGCGTGAGGCCTCCACCGGCGGAGTTGGCTCTTTCGACCAGCAACATGACCGCCTCCGCCTGAGCCACCCGCGCTGGAATCATGGGCCCATCGGTCGGGGGGAGACTCAAAGGGTCGACCTTCACGACCCTTTCCCCTGGGATGCCGAGCGGCTGTCGACTCGTCGCAAGAATCCGGAGCTTGGGCGCCTCGCGCAGCAGCACGTCGGCAAGGACTGCGCAAGCGTCGATGAGATGTTCGCAGTTGTCGAGAACGAGCAGAATCTGCTTGTTCGCAACGTAATCGATGAGGCGCGAGACCGCCCAAACGCCTGACTCATCGCGCAAACCTAGGGCCGCCATCACGGCTTCGGGTACAAGCTGCGAATCGGTGAGTCCTCCGAGCTCCACCAGTCGCACGCCGTCGGAGACACCTCGCTCAAGGTCCGCTGCCGTCCGAATCGCGAGACGAGTCTTGCCCACACCACCTGGTCCAACCAACGTCACCAAACGCGCAGACGCGAGGCGCGTCTTGACATCCTGCAGTTGCCGGCGCCGGCCAACAAAGCTGCTCGCCTCGGCGGGAAGGTTGCTTACCGGTCTGGCAGTGCCTCCCATGCCCGCAGTATATGAGCGCCAACGGTTCGCACGGCACGCTTTCGTCCATCATGTGAAGCGATGGGCGGGCCCGTCAACGTGATCGACTGATGCAGCGCAATCCGAAAGGATCCGTACTGATCGTCTCTTCGGCATGGCGACACGCATCTGGCAGCGTTGGACTTCGTTGCCAAAGGCCCTCTCAGTTATATGGCGCTCGCATCACTGCATCCGATTTCCGATGCTGCCGAGTTGTTGCCAAATCCTCCTATTTCGCGCCATGAAACAAACCAATCAGGGATCGTCTCGTGATTGCAACGATCAGCGGTGCAGCATGATCACGTCGCTAACGCGTGAATCACTTGGTTTGTTGCCAACACCTTGCCAGGTGAGGCGGAGAGCAAGGCCTACTGCCGACCCGGGGGAATTCCGTCAGCTGAGCACCAGCATGGTCACCCCGTGCCGGTGCTGTACGGCGTTCGCCATCGCCACACCCACACGCACGACCCGATCACCCATTCGCACGAGCACTACCCAGATACCCACCACCGACACGATCACTGACGCGCGCTGTGGGTCGGGACCTAAGGCTCTGCCGTGGACGAACGAAGTCGTGGAGACTCGGGGCACGGATACAGATGGTGCTGGTTACGTGTAGGGAAAGAGGCAGCCAATGATGTGGGGAAACTACGGCATGGGTGGCTGGGGCTTCGGCATTCTGGTGGCTGTAGGCGTCGTGATACTCGTAATCGTGCTCATCCGGGTGCTCGCGAGGCCCCGTCCGGCTTCGCCGCGTGCGTCGTCGCCGAAGCAGGTCCTGGACGACCGGTATGCAAAGGGTGAACTCACCACCGTGGAGTACAAGGTGCGGCTGACCGCACTCGCGCTCGATTCCTGATGGAGCCCATCAGCCGACGCACGGCGCTGACCCTGGGAGGTGTCGGTGCCGCATTCGTCGTGGCTGGCGGCGCTGGACTGGCCTGGGTGTCGTCCACGGGTTCCGGACTCGGCACGCTATCGCCGACCGGGGCCGAACTCGCCCAACCAAAACTGATTCGCAGCGCCAAAGGCATGCTCGAGGTGACGCTCACGGCGGGGCCATCCGCGGTCGTCATCGGCGGGACCACGGTCAACGCCCTGACCTACAACGGGTCGCTTCCGGGGCCGACACTATTCGTGCATCCGGGAGACACGATCGCGGTGACGCTGGCCAATCAGCTCAACGATCCGACGAACTTACACACCCATGGGCTTCACGTTTCGCCGGAGGGATCAAGCGACAATGTGTTCCGGCGCATCGACGCGGGTACGACGGCCGACTATCGCTACGAGATTCCCGCCGGCCACCCCGCAGGGGTGTTCTGGTATCACCCGCACCATCACGGAATGGCGGCCGAGCAGGTGTTCGGCGGTCTTTACGGCGCAATCGTCGTGGATGACACCGCGCAGATTCCAGCGACGACCGAACGAGTCATCATCGTGTCGGACGTGACGTTCGATGCGTTTGGGAACCTCCCTGTCGCATCGCAGATGGACCGGATGCGCGGACGCGAGGGCTCAACCGTGCTGTTGAACGGTGAGGTCAACGCGACCATGAGTGCGCATCCGGGAGACCGGGAACGCTGGCGGATCGTCAACGCCTGTACCTCGCGCTACCTCGACCTCCGACTTGACGGGCAGTCACTGCAACTACTGGGCAACGACTCTGGCCGTTTCGGTTCGCCACGCGACGTAGATTCCCTCGCGCTGATGCCCGGAAGCCGTGCCGACGTTCTGGTCACCATGGCGACGGGTACCTCGGTGTTGCAGACGCGGCCGGTGGATCGAGGTTCGCCCGGAGGCATGATGGGCGGAAACTCTTCGTCAGAAGGCGTCGTAACGCTCGCCACGCTCACCGTCGCCGGCGCCGCCGCAGCTTCGTTTCCTAGTCCCTCGCGCTCCGAGCCACGAGACCTGAGCTCCCAGCCGCTTGACGGCAAACGCACGCTCACACTCGCAATGGGCGGAGCCGGGATGGGCGGATCGATGATGCGATTCACGATCGATGGCCATGCATTCGACCCTGCGCGCATCGACCAGTCCGTGGACATCGGCACGATCGAGGAGTGGACGATTGTCAACACCAGTCCGATGGATCACCCCTTCCACCTTCACGTCTGGCCGATGCAGATCATCGAGATCGGCGGACGTGCCGTCGAGACACCAACCTGGCAAGACGTCGTCAACGTGCCACCCCACAGCACATCGCGCGTGCGCATCGCCTTCGACGACTTCACCGGCACGACGGTCTACCACTGTCACATCCTCGACCACGAAGACAACGGAATGATGGGCGTCATCTCCGTGAGCTGACCCGGGCGGCGGAATTTGTCCGCGGTCAGATCTCCCCAACGCGGGACCCAAGTCCCGGGAAAGACTCGTGCGTCATCGCTACCGTTTGTGGACAGCAGAGGATCCGACGTTACCCGATCGCGTCTAGTGCAGACGAGACAAGCTGATAGCGGCAGGGCGACAAAGCCCACCAAGCCTCCCATCACGAAGGCGGCAACGCTCATGCTGACCCACCACTACCGGATACTTCGCCGGAGCGGACACGAAAAACCACCCGCAACTGAATGATCTTGCCCGTGCGATTAACCCCGCGCCATTGTCTCGGGGCCCGAGCTGTGAACCTCTTGATCTCCGGTTGGCGATGGGAGAGAAACGGGGTCAAGTCGTGAGATGGTTTGCTGCGGTCGAAGGTCGAGGCGTCGAAGCAGCTGCGCGTTCAGGGCGACGACAACCGTGGATGCGGACATGAGTAGGGCACCAATTTCCATCGGAAGGATGAACCCGATGGGGGCGAGCACCCCTGCTG
>JBBQCR010000408.1:0-3495 GCA_038318935.1 Phycisphaerales bacterium | reverse complement strand
TGGCCCCACGTCCGACGCCCCTTCCAACCGGGGCATCGATCGCAAGAACGACAGTACCTCGGACGGGAACAAGCCCGCGACCGCCCGCGGCGGGGCGCAAGACGCGAAGCAAGACACGAAACAGGATTTGGGACCTGCACCGGGCACCGATCCGCGGCAGCCAGGGCTGAACTACTTTGTTCTGGCCCACACCGCGACCCGCAACGGTGAGCAGATGGTCGATTTCTGTCGCAGGAACGGACTTGATGCGCACCTCGTTCCCGACGATAATGGCCAGCTTCGTCTCGTGGTCGTAGCCCCCGGCTTTGCCGGCGGCGATCGACGGTCGGCCGACGTCACGGCCCTTGAGAAGAAGATTCGTTCCGTTGGAGTCAAGTGGAAGGACGCAGCAAACGGGAACCGCGACTTCGGTGACGCTTATCCGAAGAAGCACCAGCCCGCGAACGCGACCTGAACTTCGACGACATCTCGTGCCAGCCTCGCCATTCTGCGCACTCCTCATGATGAGGTGTCGCAACCTCTCCGGGTTCGCCGGAAGCCAGCCATGACCATTCACAGCAGTCTCAAGACCAAGTCCGGCTCTCTCAGCCAGCACCGCAACGTTCTCAAGCGCGCTGAGCGCATCACCAAGCTTTCCTCGCAGGAGAAGTTTGATGCGAAGAAGCAGAGTCCGCTCGGCATCGTGAAGGTCGGCAACATCAACATCACTGCCGGCAAGAAGGCGAAGAAGGCGGAGGGCGAAGGCGCCGAGAAGCCAGCCGCCGGTGCCAAGCCCGCTGCGGGTGGCAAAGCAGCCGCTCCCGCCGGTGGTGCGAAGGGCGCCGCTCCTGCTGCTGCCGCGGCGAAGCCCGCCGCTGGTGGCAAGGCTGTGACGGCCCAGCTCGCCAAGAAGAAGTAACAGCGTCGCCGGTCGACGAGGTTGCTTGGACCCCGTCTGCAATCCGGGTCGCTCGAGCAATGACTACTCCCCGTCCGCATCGCGCGGGCGGGGATTTTCATTGCACCGGGTACAGTGACCGGTTCGGTCGCACGAGAAAGAACGACATGCCCTCTATCACCCAGTCCGTACCGCCGAGCACCTCGCTTCCGCTCGATCGTCTCATCAGTCGACGAGCCAAGTCGATCGACGCATCAGGGATTCGAAAGGTCTTTGACCTCGCAGCGAAGCTCAAGGACCCGATCAATCTCTCGATCGGTCAACC
The DNA here is from genome assembly GCA_038318935.1 of Phycisphaerales bacterium. Lineage (GTDB taxonomy): Bacteria > Planctomycetota > Phycisphaerae > Phycisphaerales > SM1A02 > JAEUIT01. Next base: position 2,293 of record JBBQCR010000408.1, on the reverse strand, counting down.
TGACTTTCCGGTTCCGGAACGCATGAAGCGGGCGGCGATCGACGCGATTCTCGAAGATCGCAACGGCTACACCGTGACCCAGGGAATTCCGCCGCTGCTCGATGCGATCTGGCGTCGCCTCGGGAGTGAAGTGCAGTGGCGAGGACCGAGCGCCGAGTCCGGTGCGATCGTGACAAGCGGCACCAGCGGCGGACTTCTGTTGGCATTCATGTGCCTCCTTGATGCTGGCGACGAGGCGATCGTTCCCGATCCCTACTTCGTGATGTATCCGCAACTCGGCGCGTTGACGGGCGGCACGATCGTCACCTGCGATACCTATCCCGATTTCCGGATGACCGCCGCGCGTGTCGAGAAGCTGATCACTCCACGCACCAAGGTCGTTCTCATCAACAGTCCGAGCAACCCGTGCGGCGTGGTGCTTCGGGAGCGCGAACTCGCCGATCTTGTCGACCTCTGCCGAGCAAAGGGAATCCTGCTCATCTCCGACGAGATCTACGACGAGTTCATCTTCGACGACGCCAAGGAAGAGGGACGCTTTCCGACGCCGGCTCGCTACACGCAGGATCTGCTGTTGATCCGTGGATTCGGGAAGAGCTACGGTTGCACCGGTTGGCGACTCGGCTATGCAGCGGGACCGCACGACCTGATTCAGGCGATGGCCCGTCTGCAGCAGTACACATTCGTCTGCGCCCCTTCGATGGCCCAATGGGGAGTGGTGCCCGCGTTCGAAATCGAAATGACCGAGGAAGTCGAGCGATATCGCGCCCGCCGCGATCTCGTGCTGGATGCGTTCAAGGGTGTTGCCCATGTGCCGCAGCCAGGTGGGGCCTTCTACTGCTTCGTCGAGGTGCCGCCACAACTGGGGATCACGGCGTCGGAATTCGTCGATCGATCCATCGAGAAGAGCGTCCTGATCATTCCTGGCAAGGTCTTCAGCGGGCGAGACACCCACTTCCGGCTCTCGTACGCGACCCGGGAGGACAAGCTGCGGCAAGGGCTTTCGATCCTTCGAACGCTCATGATGTGAACGGGCCGGCTCACGGAGGCGGAGGCACGGGTGGGTGACGCGGTCCAGTGGCCAGCGTTGTTGTGCGCATCCGTGAACAATTGCAATCAAGCAGTTGAAACGACGCGCGCTTCTTGGGATTCTGAGGGAGGGAAGGACGGGAATGCGAACGGGCACCATGGCGGTTGCCACAGTGCCCGGCCGCTCTATCGAAACTCGCTTGTCATCCACCCGCCGCCGATTCGGACCAGGTCCGATCGGCGGTTCTTCTTGATGCCTATATCACCCTCCCACGATCACTTGGGCTTGGCTTCGTCCTTCTTGGGCGCTGCGGCGGGAGCAGCGGGAGTGTTCTGTCCGAGACCACCCCCGCCCGTCGCGTTTCCAGCGCCGCTGGTGTCGCGGAAGTTCGCGCCAGGCGCCGGCGTGGCGTTGGCTGCGGGCTTCACTTGAGCAGGTGGGGTGCTCTTGGTTTCGCAGGCGGTGACGCCAGCGAGGGTGGTCACTCCGAGAATGGCGAGGCATCCAACGCGCAGTGCGACGCGGGATGACGAAGTCACGACGGTCGCGGGTCCCACGAGATTCTGAAGACGCATGGTCATTTCCTTGTGTGAACTTCCTCGTCGCCCGGGGCGAGGAGAGTCGTTGGCGACGCTTAGACGTGGCCGGGCGCGTCGCGACGATGCATGGCCGCTCGCGCGCAAGGTTCGACGGCGGAGTGAAGAACGAAACGGGGCCCCCAATCCGAGGGGGCCCCGCGCGAGCTCTGCTTGTAGTTGGGCGAGCGGACTTCTAGTCCGCTCGGCGCCGAATTACTTGTCGCTGCTTTCCTTCTTCCCACCGGCCGGCGCGCCCGCGCCGCCGCTGTTGGAACCGATCGAGTTCTTGAACTTCTCGCCAGGAGCAGCCACAGGGGCGCTCGCTGCGGGCTTGGCGTTGACGGTCTTCTTGGCCGGGGTGCCATCACCGCAGGCGGCGAGGGCGAGACAGCAGGTGGTGCACGCAAGAGCGAACAGGAGCTTTTTCATGGCCTTGGCATCCCTCGTGGTGTGAGGGCTCATTAATGGGACCACTGGACGCTCCGTCGCGTCTTTGGTGGTCGCGGGAGTGCGACGGGGCAAACGAACCCCACAGGCTCATTTTGCATCGGACACCGCCAGTGGGTCAAGCGCTTGCGGCGAGGAAGTCAGGGATCTCTTCGGTTGGTGAACGATTCACTCGCGAACTGCCGGCGACCGCTCCCGAGCCGAGGATCGGCGCGGCGCGCTGCTGGGCAGCGAAAAACCC
>JBBQCR010000407.1:0-3499 GCA_038318935.1 Phycisphaerales bacterium | reverse complement strand
GGCGCAATCTCGCGCAGCGATTGCAGCATTCGCTGCGGCTGGACGCGTACGCCCACGTGCAGCGCCTCGATCTTTCCTACTTCGAGGACCGCTCGACGGGTGGTCTGGTCGCCGTCCTCAACGACGACGTGAACCAGCTCGAGCGATTTCTCGACAGTGGCGCAAACGACCTCATTCAGCTTCTGGTGACCGCGGTCGCCACGATGGCGACCTTCTTCCTGATCAGCCCGACGCTCGCGTGGATCGCGATGGCGCCGCTGCCTTTCGTGATCTGGGGCTCGTTGGCGTTCCAGCAGCGCATGGCGCCGCGCTATCGCGACGTACGCGAGAAGGCGGGATTGCTCGCTTCGCAGCTCTCGGGAAACATCTCGGGTATCGCAACGGTGAAAAGCTACGCGGCCGAGGAGTTCGAGCGCGAGCGCATCCGGGTCGAGAGCGTCGAGTACGTCGATGCCAACCGCAGCGCGATCCGCATGAGCGCTGCGTTCGCGCCGCTCATTCGAATGGTCATCGTGATCGGCTTCACCACGACCTTGCTCTACGGTGGAAAGCTCACGCTGAACGGCGAACTCTCCGTGGGCTCGTACTCGCTGCTCACGTTTCTCACCCAACGCCTCCTGTGGCCCTTCACGCGACTGGGCGCGGTGCTCGATCTCTACCAGCGCGGCATGGCCAGCGCGACCCGCATCTTTGACCTGCTCGCGACGCCGATCGCGGTGGAGGACGGTCCGCGATCGCTCGATCTCGCGAGCGTGCGCGGCGAAGCCCGCTTTCACCATGTCACCTTCTCCTACGTGCCCGGTCATCCGGTGCTGAAGAACGTCACGCTCGAGTTCCCTGCGGGTCAGACCACTGCAATCGTTGGCTCGACCGGTGGCGGAAAGACCACGGTCTTGAAGCTCTTGCTGCGACTGTACGACCGCGGCGCGGGCACCTGCGGCCTCGAAGGCTCGATCACGCTTGATGGCATTGAGCTACGCGATCTGAAGCTCGCGGATCTTCGCCGAGCGATCGCCGTCGTGAGCCAGGACGTGTTCCTCTTTCACGGCACGGTCGCTGAGAACATCGCCTATGGTCTGGTCGGATCGCTTGCTGGCGAGCAACTGGACCGCGTTGCACGGGAGCTGGTCATCGCGGCGGCTCGGCTCGCCGAAGCGGAAGAATTCATTCTGCGCCTTCCCAAGGGCTACGAGACGGTGGTCGGCGAACGGGGGCAGAAGCTCAGCGGTGGCCAACGACAGCGCGTTGCGATGGCTCGGGCGATCCTCAAGGACGCGCCGATACTCGTTCTCGACGAGGCTACCAGTTCGGTGGACAACGAGACCGAACTCGCGATCCAGCATTCGCTCGCGACGGTCTGCAAGGGTCGGACCACCATCGTGATCGCCCATCGGCTCAGCACCGTACGGCACGCTGACCGCATCTATGTCCTCGACGAGGGTTGCGTGGTCGAGACCGGCACGCACGACGAACTCGTCGGCCGCAACGGACTGTACGCGACGCTGTGGCGGATTCAGACTGGTGAAGGCGTCCCAGACGATCCGAGTCTTGCGGCCGCCGCGCGATCCGTCTGACTTCCGCATTGCGGAGTCCGCGCTGATACAGCGATACTTCACGCCATGAACGAATACGAACGCGGTGGAGGTGACGCGCCGGGCTCGGGGATCCGAGCGACCGATCTGGCGCTCTTCGCTCTCTACTTCCTTCTCTATGCCGGATTCATGGCATTGACGGCGTTCTCGCCCGAGACGCTGGCGATTCGGGTCGCAGGCGGCGTGAACCTGGCGATCGCGTACGGCATGGGTCTCATTCTCGCGGCGGTGGCGCTCGCCGTAGTGGCGATGTTCCTCCGCCGTGACTCGCAACAGGATCGTGGAGATCGTCCATGACCCACGACACCAGTGCCATCGCCCTTGGTGTGTTCTGTGTCTTCGTCTCGGCGGTGCTCGGCCTTTCCTTCTGGCTCGGCCGCAAGGGTTCCTCCGCGAGCGGCTACTTCGCGGCACACGGCCAGGTGGGCTGGTTCGTGAACGGCATCGCGTTCGCGGGCGACTATCTCAGCGCGGCAAGCTTTCTCGGCATCTGCGGGATGATCGCCTTCTACGGCTACGACGGATTTCTCTATTCAATCGGCTATCTCGCGGGTTGGATCGTGGCGCTCTTCGTGATCGCGGAACCGATCCGGCGACTCGGTAAGTACACCTTCGCCGATGCGCTCGACGCGAAGTTCAACAGCAAGGGCATCAGGGTTGCGGCAGCGATCTCCACGCTCGTCGTGAGCGTCTTCTACCTCATTCCGCAGATGGTCGGCGCTGGTGTCCTCATCAAGCCACTGCTCGGATTGCCGCACTTGGCTGGTGTCCTCATCGTCGGAGTGACGGTGACGATGATCGTTGTCACGGCAGGCATGGTCTCGACGACGTGGGTGCAGTTCATCAAGGGTTCGCTGCTGGTCCTCTTCTGCACCGTGCTCGTCGGACTCATTCTTTCCAGAGGTTTCATCGTCCCACCGGGCGGCACTCCTCTTCCGCAGACGATGTCGACTTCCGCCGAAGGTGTGTCGCTCATCAATGGTGAGCCCGGATCCTCATCGAATCGCCTCGACACGCGACTGCGATCGGCGCATGGCACCGGATTCGGCACCGTGGCGTCGCTGCCGGGCGGCTTGTCGCATACCGGCCCGCTTGGTCCGGTCGCGTATCTCGCGATGTTCATGGACAGCGAGATCGTGACTTGGGCAAAGAAGGAACAGAAGCCGCCGGAGGTCACGCAGGCGACAACGATCTTCGAACCGGTTATTCGGCGCGGATCCGAACTCCTGCTGCCCGGGTCGAGTCCCACGTTTCGCGGATTGCGCAGCGACGAGTTGATGAAGAGACTCGATGTCCTCTCGCTGATGCTGGCGCTCTTCTGCGGCACCGCGAGCCTGCCGCACATTCTGATTCGTTACTACACCGTCAAGGACGCGCAAGCGGCGCGGAGAAGCACCGTCGTCGGCATCGTGGCGATCGGATTCTTCTACGTGCTCACGCTCTACCTCGGACTTGGTGCGATGACCAGCGGAGCCCTCGACCCGACGGACTCCAACATGTCGGCGCCGCTTCTGGCACGCAGCTTTTCTGAGACGCTCTTTGCGATCATCTCGGCAATCGCGTTCACCACCGTGCTGGGCACGGTGAGCGGCCTCGTGATGGCCGGCGCGGGCGCCGTCGCGCACGACCTCCTGGGGAACACGCTCGGTTGGGTCAAGGACGACGTGTCCAAGGTACGAGTGGCGAAGATCGCGTCGGTCTTCCTGGGTGCTGGTGCGATGGTCTTGGGAATCCTGTTCGCGAAGCTGAACGTGAGCTTTCTGGTGGGCTGGGCGTTCAACATCGCCGCGAGCGCCAACCTGCCGGCGCTGATCATGCTCCTAGACTGGCGCGGCACTTCGCGGCAGGGGATCATTGCAGCCATTTTCGTGGGTCTTGGATCGTCGCTGGGATGGGTGTTGCTGTCA
>JBBQCR010000406.1:0-3509 GCA_038318935.1 Phycisphaerales bacterium | reverse complement strand
ATCGTGGTCGTGGTGCCGCTCGTGGCCGCGTCGCTAACGGTGGCCTTGTAGTCCTTGCTGACCGCTTTGATCGGCGATGACCACTTCCAGGCCGCCTCGCTATCGTCGATGTCACCGGAGATGGTGAACTCGGGGAAGATGGCCCCGGCTGCGGTCCACGGCATATTCGGCACGCCGCCCTCGATGGTGGCCGTATCGATGTTGAGCGAGTCGGGGTCCGGTCGCCGGGTGTAGGTGTAGCCCGGTGTGCCGTTACCGTCCGTGACGCCCGTACCGCCGCCGGCCAGCGAGTAGCGCGGAAAGATGGCGAGGTCCTCATAGGTCAATGGTTGCTCGAGCGTGCCGTCGATCTCCCACGGGCCGAACACCGGCACGTAGTCACCGAACAGGGTGCCCGCGTATTCCTCGCGCTCGGCAAGCTGCCGGGTGGCCATGAGTTTCGTCATGGCGTAGACGCGGTACGTCGGCGCGACCGCTACTCCCGCGATGGCCTCTGTGCCGAAATAGGCGCGTTTGAGCGCGACCGAGTTCGGTGCAATGTTGAATGCCGTCGTCATTACTCAGCGCCTTTCTCGGCTTTCGCCGGGGCTTTGTCCGGCTCAGGTGCCGGTTTCTCCGCTTTCTCGTACAGCCCGGTGACGACGGCGTTATTGATGCGCGCCATGCCGAGCCGGTCTACGTCTGTTTGCGTTAGGTCACGCGCCGGGATACCGGCAACGAACCGGCCGTCTTGCGGCGTGTGGACATACCGCACGTCATCTGGTTTCGTCATGTCAGGTACTCCCGGCGAATCGCCGTAATTTGATCGACCAGAACAATTCAGCGCCGTAGTACGAATGCCCCGCATAGCCGATGACCTGCGACGGCACGACCCGTACGAAGCGGCAATAGTCCACCCCGGTATCGGTCGTGGAGCGCAGGTGATAGGCGTTACGGGGTACCGCGGCGTTCGGTGAGAAGGCGTCCGCGATCTGCGCGATCAACGGATCGGCCCGCATGATCTCGCCTTTGGTGTTGCCCGTCTCCGCGACCATCAGGTGACCCTTGACGGACATCAGCCACGTCTGTTCGTCCATCTCGGAGACGTCGGTTTCGTCCCAGAACAGCACCAGCGCGGGCGCGACCACGGTCGGCGGAGCCGGGTAGTAGGCACGGACCCCGAGGACGGTATCGGCGTACGTGGCGAGCTGTGTCAGCGCGGTGGTGGGCAGCATCAGCCAGCACTCAGCCGGGCGACGATGCGCCCCATTGCTGCGTTGAATTCCGCACGGATGCCGCCCTTCATTTGATCGCCAGACGGCCCAATGAAGGGACGCGCTTTACCGCTGACGATCAGCCCGGTGCTGCCGAAGCCATGCGCCGACGCCCACGCGCCGATATTGGCTTTGCTGACGAAGTGCCGCCGCGTTCCAAGTTCGACGAATTTGGCGTAGTGCAGAGCGGTGCCCCACTCGCCTTTGACCGAACCCGAGGACGGCGAAACCTGATGATGGATCGAGCGCTGCAACTGCCCGCGCCATTTCGGTGCGAGCTTTTTAGCGATCGCCTCCCCCATAATCACCACCTTGGTCATACTGGTCGTCAACTCGGACCGGATGATCTCAGGAGCCCGTTTGTAGCGTCTCGCCAGCTCTTCCACGCCGGTCACTGTGATGCGAATGTCCATCAGAACCCCGCCATCGACAGCGCGACCGAGTAGTGTTCGATCGCCGTTTTGACGGTCTGGAACGCCCATGGATTGCGTGGCCGGATCGTCATGCCGTCCGGCCCAATCTCCCCAGCCGGAGACGATGCCCGCAGACGCCATTCTTCGACGGTCACAAACGTGGCTGCCGCGATGATGGCGTCCGGAACCGCTGCCCCGTCTGCCGTGTCTGACCAGCCGCCGGTGATGGTGAGCGTGGAGCGCCCGTCGTTCATCGGCCAGGTGTATCCGTCGATACGCCGGATAGCGTGATAGTCGCCGGTCAGCTCCGTGCCGATGGTGAGCACGTAATCACCGGAGAGCAACGTTTCCGCCGCGTCTCCGGTGATGACCACACTCGTTACCGACCGGATCGCCGATGGCAGGAGTAGCGTGGCGTTGCCCCAGGATGGCGGGAGTTGCACCACGCGAGCCGCACCCGCCGCCGTACCGCCAAACGACCGACCGCATTTGAGGTCGATCAGCGTGGCAATCTCGTCATCAATCTGGGCCAGCCGCGCGATCGCCGAAGCGTCGTCTGCGCTATTGATGTCCAGACCGATGTCGTGCATGGCGATTTGTAGGTCCGCGTACCCCACGCTACTTCTTCTCCGGTCCCTTCTGGGCTTTGTTCTCCGGTTCCGGTGCTTGCTTGGCCTCGGGCTCGTCAGCGTTCGGTTCGATGACCGCGCCTTCTGGCAGGGCCGTGCCCTTGCGCATGAGAAACCGCATGCCATTGAGGGTGTAGATGCCGTCGTGTGGTGCGTTGCTCATCTGTTCGCTTTCTACGATGCTGACGCCGGGCGCAGGCCCCTGGCGGTGTTCGAGCGGTTTCCCGATGAGGTTGACCGCTTGCCCGTCCGTGTTGGTGCCATGCGCCCGTGTCATCGGTTAGGCCAGCGTGACTTTGGCGAATGCCGCTGGGCGGAAGACGGTGAGCGCCAATCGCTCTTCAGCCAGGATGGTGAGCATGTTGCGGACGAATTGATCGTCGATCGTGTCGATGAGGATCTTGCTTTGCATCCGGTCCCAGATAGCCGCCATGCGGCCATCGCCCACAAGCGCGGTCTTCGCCGCGATGTTCTCATCTTCGACGACCCGCAGGCCCCAGAGGTTCGGAATACCGTTGCCGCTGAACGGCCCAGAGCCGAAATACTGCTTGTTGGCGTCGGTGGCGCTCAGGAAGACTTCCAGGTCTGCCGGGTTCAGGACCACGAAGTTCGCGCGTGCCCGCCCAACAGAGCGAACTAGCGTCTTCGCACGCAGCACGCGGTTGAAGTTGGCGTTATTGGTGCCAGCGTCGGCCACCGGCGCCCCGGTGAAGTAGGTACCGTCGAGCGCCTGGACACCCGCGGTACCCAAGAGTCCGTTCAGGTTTGGCGTACCCGAACCGTTTAGCAGTTGGTCTGACTCTTCCAGCCGCAAGCCGTCAAGCAATCGCTGCTCAACATAGGTCTGCATCTGAGGGAGGTCTTCCAGCGTCTGCCGGGTAATCGGGATCCAGTGGGCGATGGTGACCACCGGAGCAGTCGCCTGTTCGAAGGTGAGGGCCGATTCCGGCTTGAGGCCAGACGCGCCGCTCGTCGCCGTTGCCTGTGCGACACCGGCGGCGTTGTTGGTGAACAGCAACTCACGGAAGAAGACGATGGCGTCGCTGGTCGTGCTGCCGTTGATGAGCACGTCACGCAGTGAGCCTTGCAGGTCTTCGCCCCGGAAGAATCCCGGTACGAGTTGCGATGGGATCATGTCGGCGGTAAACGCGCCGGTATAGATCAGCGTGCGCAGCTCTTGCGGCGACATACCTTCGCTGTGCTCGACGCCGTTG
>JBBQCR010000405.1:0-3522 GCA_038318935.1 Phycisphaerales bacterium | reverse complement strand
GCTGGATCTTCGACGCAGAGGTGCTGCAAATCGCGCGCTCGCTTGGGTACGAGATCGTCATGGTGCCCGTGCGCTGGACCCACGTCGATGGCTCGCGGCTGCGGGTGCGGCCGACGCAGGCGTGGGAGATCTTTCGGGATCTGATCCGGCTACGGTTCCTGCACCCCACAGTCAAGAAGTAGCGATTCACTCATCTGGCGGCGCTGTCATCCTGAACTAAGCGAAGGATCTTTTCCGTCGCACTACGAACGCGCATCGCGAAGCTACACGTTCGGCCTTCCTGCCATTTCCGTCACGACTGCTGACAAATAGATGTCAGCATCCATCCCCAGGCGGTGGCGGTTCCTGACATGATGGTGTCAGGAGCGATATCGTAGGATCCCGTCGCGAACCCAACCGACATCACAGAAGGAGCGACGGAAACATGGAAGTCCAGTCATTCGCCATCAATCTCACCAGCGAACAGCCGGAGCCTCTGTTCGAGTTTTATCGCGATGTCGTGGGTCTGCCGCTGCGGCCTGAGATGGGCGACCACGCGCTCATCCTCGGCGGGGCGACGCTCTTTGTCGACGGACACTCCGCCACGAAGGGGGCGACGAAGGAGCCTCAGCGTGCGCTGCTCGATCTGTTCATCGCCGACCTGGCGTCGGAGCAGGCGCGGCTCGAGAAGGCCGGCGTGAAGTTCATACGCAACGCCGAACGCGAGTACTGGGGCGGCGTGATCTCCACCTTCCTCGACCCCGACGGCAACTACTGCCAGCTGATCGAGTTCAGGCCCGAGTAACACTCGGGCTCCGAAGGATCGCCGACCAATCCGATCTGCTAACGAAGGGAACTGACTTGAACGCCACAGGATTCGTTTTCAACATCAACAGCGCGCAGCCTGACGCGCTGCGCGACTTCTACCGCGACATCATCGGCCTCAAGCCGAACCCGCAGATGGGCGAGGGCGCATTGCTCGCTGGCAACACGCCGTTCCTCATCGACAGCCACAACGACATCACCGGCCCGACGGCCGAACCCGCGCGCACGATCATGAACTTCCAGGTCGATGACATCGTTGCCGGCAAGGTGCTGCTCGAATCGCGAGGCGTGCACTTCCTCGGCGAACCATCACGGGAACCGATCTCGTTCGCCACATTCGTCGATCCCGACGGCAACTACGGCCAGATCTTCTCCATCCAGGGCGCACCGGCCGGCGGTGAGTCGTTTGCTGTTATGCGCAGCAGCGCTGCTCCCGATCGTCTGCGCGCGTTCTATCGAGACGTTGTCGGGCTGTCAGACGATTACCCTCACCTTGGCAATCCATTCATCGCCGACACCACCTCGATCTACGTCGGCGCGCACAGCGACGTGCACGGGCCGGCGCAGGAGCCGGCCCGTGTCCTGCTGAACGTGTTCGTCGATGACCTGCCTGCCGAGCAGGCGCGCATCGAAGCGGCCGGCGTGAAGTTCATCCGCACGGCGGGCAAGGAGTACTGGGGGGGGCGTCATCTCGACCTTCCTCGACCCTGACGGCAACTACTGCCAGATCATCGAGTTCAAGCCGTAGGTTAGGGATTGGTCGATAGTAGTTGGTCGTTGGGGCTGGTCACTGCCCGCGACCGGTAGGGTTGACGATGGCTACGTGGTCCGAACTTTCGACGCTGGCGCCGGAGATCGCAGCTACGGGGCAAGCGTTGCTCGACAAGCACGGTCTGGCGTACGTGGCGACGGTGCGTGCGGACGGATCGCCCCGGGTGCATCCTGTCTGTCCGTTCGTCATCGATGGGCGATTGATCGTCGCCACGCAGCGCACGTCGCCGAAGGCGCAGGACCAGCTTCGCGACGGGCGCTACGTCCTGCACCTGCTGCCGGGGGCGAACGACGACGAGTTCCGGATCCACGGACGCGCTCGATTGATTGGCGATGGACCGCAGCGCGAGCAGATCCTTCGCGACGGCCCACGGTACGTGAAGTCGGGCGACTATATCTTCGAGTACGACATCACGGAGGCCGCTAGCGCGTACTGGGTGAACGTCGGGCAGCCGGGTACGTACCCGGTGCGGCAGTGGTGGCGTGCGACAACGCCAGCGGCCAGCGATCGCCTGAAGGTTGTGTGGCGGTTCAATCTACGCGAGGGCATTGAGCCCGACGCGTTCTTCGCGTGGCTCCGGGACAACGTGTGGGCGTCGTCCGCGAAGTTCGGCTCCGTCACGCGCGCGTTTTCCCTTACGAACGGTGCCCACGCGTACTCGACGGAGGCGACGTGGCCGGACGCTGATGCTCGCGATCGATGGCAGGCGACGGAGTAGTTCCGCGCGATCCCCAACTATCCGGGGCTCGACAGTCCGTGGGCAGCGCAGGTCGATCTCGAGCCGGTGCTCTACACAGAGATCACGTCATGAGACGCGCCGACCGCCTCTTCCAGGTGATCCAGCTTCTGCGGCGTCGCAACGTCGCGACGGCCGCGTGGCTGGCGCAGGAACTTGAGGTGTCGGAGCGCACGATCTATCGCGACGTGCGCGATCTGACTCTTTCCGGCGTGCCGATCGAGGGGGAGGCGGGCGTCGGATACATCCTGCGGCGCGGGTTCGATCTACCGCCGCTGATGTTCACTGAGGCGGAGATCGAGGCGATGGTGCTCGGCGCGCGCGTTGTCACGAGCTGGGGCGACGCTGGTCTGGCGAAGGCGGCGGCCGAGGCGCTAGCGCGGGTCGAGGCTGTCCTGCCGGATCGCCTGCGCGAGCGCATCACCGGCACGCCGCTCTTCGCGCCGGGCTTTCATGTGCCACAAGCAGTGGCGGGGACGCTCACCGCGATGCGTGCGGCCATCGACGAGAAGCGCAAGATGCACCTGACCTACGTCAGCGCCGACAATTCCGAGACTCAGCGCGTCGTGCGGCCGATCGGGCTGTTCTTCTGGGGTACTACGTGGTCGCTGACCGGATGGTGCGAACTGCGCGGGGACTTCCGCAGCTTCCGTCTCGACCGTATGCGCGAGCATCTCGCGCTGCCCGAGCGCTTCCGCGACGAGCCTGGCCGTACGATCGACGACTACTTCGCCAAGTGGAATGACCACGATCACGACCACTAGCTCTCGATGCGCAAACTGTCCGGTCTTTCCTGAGAATTAACTCCACAACGCCAGATCGCGATTTCACTTAGCGGCCGTTCGTCGATAATGGCAGGCAATGGGAGGGCAACCCACGGTCCTAGCGGCAGTGCGGCCGAGCGTCGGCAAACGTAGGCGTCCGCACGTCCGTCCCTACATGGTCTCCCATACCCTCACAGGCAAATGGGAGTGCAAACACCCTGCTATACTCGCTTCGGTTTCAGCTTCCCCGCGCCGATACATCTACGTCCGACTTGTCGCCCCGCATGCTTCTGCGCGCGGCCTGCGATCCGGACGCCGGCATGGATGCCATGGCACCCTTGCGCGGCCAGGTGTCGATCAAAGTGGCTGTGTTGTGACGACGGGATGAGCATGACGAACGACACCAACTACACCTTCGAATCGGGGAACCTCGGCAACGACGCGAT
>JBBQCR010000404.1:0-3524 GCA_038318935.1 Phycisphaerales bacterium | reverse complement strand
ATCGGGATCGCGATGGCCGTCGACGCGGGTTGCTCGCGCCTCGACGGTGACGCGAAAGGTCCGCTGCGATTCTCCGGCAGCAATGGGTCCAAAGGCGAAGGGAAACCCAGGTGCGGCGAAGCCACCGGAGTCGAGCCCGATGAGCTGCTCGGTGCCGTCCTGAAGATCGCGTACCCGGACGCGGGCGTAGGTCGTCGGTGGCCACCACTCCTCGATACGCACCTCCACCAGGAGCGGGGCGTCTCCTGGCCAGGGCGACGGCGCAGCCATCGTCGTGCGCGGCGGAAGATCTCGGAACCGTTCCAGCGCGGCGAAGGAAGGGTCGTCGTTGTCGCCGCGATCGAAGGCATCCTGCGACGCGCGAATCAACGCCCCGATGATGCGGCCGTAACGACTCTCCCACGCCACACTCGGCGGTCGCGCACTCTCATCGCCGGAGACCACCAGGCGCGCGAGCAGGTCGGTCTCGTCGGCCGAGACGCGGCGTCCGATGATGCGACTCTCCAGCGCGAGCTGAATCTTGTCCGGCGGACCAGGGGTGGCGCTCGTATGGGGAAGCGCCCATCGCAACACCCATGTCGGCGCATGGTCAAAGACGTTTTCGCCGGTCACGCGGACCCGCACGATCAGCGATCCGACGATCAGCGCTAGCAGCAACGTCGTCGCGCGTCCCCAGTAGCGGCGCGTCGCGAACAGTCGCCGTTCGTTCTTGGCATCGTGTCCGCACTCCGGACAGCGGAAGGACGGAGCGCCGCTCATGTCGTGCCAGCAGGATGGGCATCGTCGCCGGCCGCGACTGGTGTCGGCGAAGAGAGCCCGCCAGAAGAGAGCCAAGACCAGCGCGGCGATGACTGCGCCCGCCAGCCACGAGATCACGACCGCGGGGTCGAAGGTCATCGCCGATCACGGAGGGGCTTCACCGGTAGCGAATCCACTTGAGGAGTTCGAGCGGGGACGGCGGTTTTCCTTGCATCAGAACGCCGACGCGGAAGATGCGGGCACCGGCCCAGAGCATCGCGAACATTGCGGCGAAGCCGACGACGATACTCACGGCGATCTGCCACGCCGCGACGGGCTCGCTGCCTGCAAGCCGGAGGATCATCACGAACGGAATCGCCGGTGGTACGAAGCTCGTGACTGTGGCGAGCATGCCGTTGGGATTGTCGCTGATCGGTAACCACAGGATCATCGGCAGCATCAGTACGAGCATCGCTGGCGTGACCAGCGCTTGGGCTTCGCGGAGATCACTCACCGCGCTGCCGACCGCGGCCATCATCGTCGCGATCATGAAGTACGCCATCACGTAGTAGAGCGCGAGATACACCAGGAGCGATGGCTGGATGAGATCAGCCATGGAGAGGAACGCGAGTCCGGACATCGCGACGCCGCCGTACACAACGATGATGACGAGACTCACAAGTCCTTGACCGAGGATCTTGCCGGTGAGCAATTGCATCGGACTCACGGCCGACAGCAACACCTCCATGACCTTGTTGGACTTCTCTTCGATCGTGGTGGTCAGGAGATACTGACCGCTGGAGAATGTCGCGATCCACAGCAGCAGCATGAACACCATCGGCACCAGCATGCGGGCGTCGCCGCGCTCCTTGGCAGTGCCTCCGCCGCGGGCCACACGCTGGGTGTCGATCTCGGGGCGCTTGAGGATCGAAGTGAGCTTGGCATAGTCGCCTCCGGTCGCGGTGACGCGGGCCTTCACCGTTGCGTCGCGAAGAATCCGCTCGTAGAGGCTGGTGTGCTTGGGGCTGCTCGTCGTCTGCACCAGGAGTTCGAGCTTGCCGCCTTCCGCATCGGCGGTGAGAAGTTTCTGATCGACGACGACGACACCGAGCAATTCGTTGCTGCGGACGCGCTCGCGCAACGCCTCGGCCTGAGACGCGTCCGTGGTTGGTTCGACCGTGATGTTGACCGGACCGGTCATGTCGGTGGCGTTCTGCAACGCCGACGGATCACCGCTCTGGGCTGCAGCGACAGCGGCCATCGCCTGTCCCGTGAGGTCCTTCGGACGTTCCGCAGCGGCGCGGAAACCCTTCTCGGCCTCGGCGGCGACGAGACCGCTCGGATCGACGATCGCCAGCGTGCCGGTCAGTGGCGGTGGTTCACGGCTGATCAAGAGCGGCGTCAATCCGATGATCGCCCAAATGATGAGCGGCAGGATGAGAGCGCCGAACACGAAGGCCTTGGTGAGCGCCGTGTACTTGAACTCTCGCCACGCAACCGCGAGAACTTTTGCGGTGCCGTTGGACTTCCGACGGACACCGGTCACGGAATCAGCCACGGGCGGTCTCCTGAAGGGTCGGTGCGCGAAGGACTGGTGCGGCACCGCCGGACGCGGTCACGATCTGGAAGAAGACGTCATCGAGGCTGGTCCGCTGGAGCGCAACCGAGCGCATCGGCGCGAGCGTCATCGCCGCGGTCATGGCAACTTGCGGGTCGCTGTGCGGTGCGATGCGGATGATGAACGCGTCGTCGTCGGCTGCCCGCTCGACGCTGGTGACTCCGGGCAGATGCTTCAGGGCTTCAGCAAGCGTGGAACTCTCACCCATCGGTTCGACGAGGATCGTGCGCGGATCAAACGCGGAGCGCACCTCGGCAAGCGTCGCGTCCAGCAACTTCTCGCCGCGGTTGATCAGCACCACGCGGTCGCAGAGCGCTTCGGCGTTGGCCATCTGGTGGGTCGAAAAGATGATGGTCTTGCCGGAATCGTGGAGGTCGGTGATGACCTTCGCCAAGAGTCGCGTGTTCACGGGATCAAGGCCGGAGAACGGTTCGTCGAGAATGAGGAGTTCGGGATCGTGCAGCACGCTGGAGATGAACTGCACCTTTTGCTGCATGCCTTTGGAGAGCTCCTGGCACTTCTTCTTCGCCTGTCCCGGAAGGTCGATGCGGTCCAGCCACTCGGTCGCTCGCTTGGCCGCAGTCGCTCCGTCGAGTCCTTTCAGCTTTCCGATGTAGACGAGGAACTCGCCGACGCGCATCGTGCGATACAGACCTCGCTCCTCGGGGAGGTAGCCGATGCGATCCTTGTTTGCCAGTGCGGAACCGCCGAGCACGCTGACCTCACCGGTGTCGGGATAGATGATCGACATGATCATCCGGATGGTGGTGCTCTTCCCGGCGCCGTTGGGCCCGAGGAATCCGCAGAGGGACCCGTTGGGCACGACCAAGTTGAGTCCGGTCACGGCGCGTGTCTTGCCGAAGCGTTTCTCCACCGAGTTCAGGACGATGGCAGCGTCGCGGGCGGGCGCTGGGCGAATCATGTTCATCATGTTGATCATGTTCATCATGTTCATGCAGGTGGTCGTGGGAACGATGCTGATCGCGCCGGACAAGTTCAGGCCCGTGCAACGGAACGATCCGAGAGTGTCGCTTCCGAGGCGACCGCAGCATCCGAGACGACGCGGGGTGGAGGATATACCGACTCTCCGAACACGCGCGGCAGACGAAAAAGGGACCGGTCGTGAGACCGGTCCCGGAATCTGACGCGAGATGTTGCAATCACCAGC
>JBBQCR010000403.1:0-3528 GCA_038318935.1 Phycisphaerales bacterium | reverse complement strand
GAGCCCACTCCAGCATCTTCGCCCGATGTCGCTGCACCAGACAGCCCGCGACGACGACGCGCTTCAGTTCGCCGCGCTCCTTGCGGGCGATGGCATCGTGGATGACCTCAAGCGACTCGTCCTTACTGGCGTCAAGAAATCCGCAGGTGTTGATGACGATCGTGTCGGCCGGCTGGTCCTCGTTGACGAGCGTGAGACCGCTCTGATGGAGGACGCCAAGCATCTTCTCGCTATCGACGAGGTTTTTCGGACAGCCGAGACTGACGAACGTCACGCGCTCGACGTCGCCGCCAGCGCGGTGGATCGGTTCGGAAGGTGGTGGAGCGGAAGGCTTCATGCGGCGGTCGATCGGCCAGTGGGGAGTGGTGTGACGAGTGCGGGGCGTGCGGAGGCTCAGAGCTTCAGGGCGGAGAGGAAGGCCGGAATCGCCAGGATCGAAATGATGCCGAAGATGAGGCCGACGATGTTGGTGACGAGTCCGGCGATCGCCCACGAACGAGCGGGGCCCCGCGGCTTCGAGAACGCCATCCAGCCGACGATTCCTCCGGGAATGGCAGTGACCACACCGCAGCAGAGGATGCTGACGACACCAAGTCCGAGCGACCACGCTGCCAGCATCATTGCCGGATCGGTGGCACCAGATTGGACGCTGCCGCCGCCGATCGACGGGGGAAACGCGGTGAGCGGTGGGGTGGGCGGCAGTCCCATCGCGAAGGACATCGGCATCCACTCCGCGTCGCGTTCTCCCCGAATCTGATCGGTGAGGATGATGTGGCCGCTCTCGAAGTACTGCCGCACGAGCGTGCCGCTGTACGGTCCGAAGACCGTCTGGCCGCGGGCGATCCAATAGAGCGTTGCGTCGTCAAGATGCATAGGGAAGTTCGGGTCAGCGGGAGAAGTACGCAATCGCGGCGATCACCGTCCAGAGGAGGCCCCCGATGATGCCGAGGACGATGGCAGTTACCGCGCGGCCGCGTCCAGGTGCCCCCGTCGGGGTCCATCGCCACGCGAGGATTCCGAGCACGATAGCGACCGGAGCGAGAACCCCGCAGCCCAGAGCGAAGAGTCCGGCGTAGGGGGCGAAGATCGCCATCGGATGGCGACCGATCGGAATCACGTATTCAAGGGCTCCGAAGCGATCCGGGCCGCTCGGCGGGGCTTCGGATGGGCGTTCCGTCGGTGGAACGCTGGGCGGGCCGCCCGATGCAGCGTTCAGTTCGCCGAGGCACTCCTGCCATCGGCGAGGGGCATCCGTTCCGCTCTCGCGCAAGAGATCCGTCGGTTGGATTCTGCCAGCCGCGATGTGGAGGAGAAGTTCCGAGGCTTGATAGGGGCCAAATCGCTCGGTCCCGCGTTCGATCCGCCAGCGGCGTTCGCCGTCCGTCGATGGGTCGTGGGCGTAGAGACGCTGACGTCGGGCGTACGCGACAACCTCGGGGTCGAGCTCGGCCGGTTCTCGTCCAGCAGCCAACTCCGAACGGGCGTGCGTGGCATTGCTGTCGACAGGCTCGATCGGCAGGACGCGTGCGAGCCACCGACTGACGTCGGCCTGATCTGCCTCCGCCGAATCTGCGTCTTTTGCATCGGCCGCAAACGCCGCGCGGAGCGCCACCTCGAAGCTCGCGCGATCGTGAGGCGGACGCAGGACGACGGCTGGCTCGGCGAGTTGGACGATCGCGGGCCACTCCTTCCAACGGTGAAAGTTCAGCGCTTGGTCGCCGCCGATCAGCAATCGCATCGGACCTTCGCCCGACGCCGCGAGTGCTCGCAGTGTGTCGATCGTGAACGACGGTCCCGGTCGCGTCGTTTCGATGTCGATGATGCGAGCACGCGGCTCGTTGCGGAACGCGAGTCGAACCATGGCAAGCCGATCTGCGGCGGAGGTGCGTGTCTCCAAGGTGCGCTGCGGGTTCACGCCAGCCGGGATGACGAGAATCGATCGCGCGCCCAGAATGTCCGCAGCTCGCGATGCCATCGCAACGTGCGCTCGGTGCGGAGGATCGAATGTTCCGCCAAAGACCAGGGTCGGTGGGGCATCGATCACGCGGACTCCTTCCGAAGCAGTTCGTCAAGAAGACGCGAGACGCTCGCCATCGCACGCGTGGTCTGTTGTCCAAGCAGGCGGAGGCGAGGCAGGAGATGAGGCTTCCGAAGTAGCAACGCAGCGGCCGCAAGTGGGCGCGTGTTGCCATTCCGGTCGACGAGTCGATTGATTTCTGAAGGAAGCTCATCGCTCGCGCTATCGCTGATTCCGCGAATGATCGCCCAGCGCCAGCCTCGACGTTCCGCGACGGTGGCGAAGGCACCCGATTCCATGTCCACGATCTCCGCACCGCTCGTCGTTGCAAGCGCCCGCTTGGCATCTATGGTCGCGACGATGCGGTCGGCCGCCGCGACCGACCAGCCTTCGCCGCCGACGGGACTCCGCAGGCGAGCACCACTTGCAAGGACAACCTCCGTGACGAGCGATGCATCGCCAGGCGCGAGTTGCGATGCCAGCGCTCCCGCGACGCCGACCAGAACAATGAGCGGCGGCGCGTCGACGATCGTCGCTTGCCATCGTTCGATCGCCGTTGCCCCCGGGCCTGAAACATCGACACGATGAGATGGCAGGGGATCTCGAAGCCGCAATCCCAATTGCAGGCCCGATCGCTCGACCGCCATCGGACAGACGATCAGCGCAGCGAGCCGGGACGACATGGCTCGGAGGCTAGCCGCATCCGAGGCCCTTCGCTATACTCTCTGCCGTCCTGTGCCTTCGGACCACCTAGCGGCCCCATCGTCTAGCCCGGTTCAGGACACCTCCCTCTCACGGAGGGAACAGGGGTTCGAATCCCCTTGGGGTCACTCGCTCGGCCCGCCTCACGGCGGGCCGAGTGTCATTCCGAACGCGTCGCAGCGCGCGAGCCGCTGGCTTTGCCACGAATCTCCCGCTATTCTTCGCCGCCCCGACGTGAATCGTCAGCCCACGCTGCCGGTCGGGGAACCGCCTCCGGGCGGGTTTGTCTCCGGCCCTATCGTCTAGCCTGGTCTAGGACACCTCCCTTTCACGGAGGTAACAGGGGTTCGAATCCCCTTAGGGTCACTGCGCGACGGTCCGCCTTTCTGAGGCGGACCGTTGTGCTTTTTGGGTGGAGTTGCGGGTGAGGAGTTGGAGGCGAGGAGAGTTCGTACCGGACAGACACGTATCCGCGTCGATGGACGCCGGTTGGCGTCGATCACCAGCTTGAACTCAGCCCATTGCAGTGCGAGTTGCGGTTCGCGACGGGCACCGCATGCATAACACAGCAGCGCGATCGTGACTTGGCGATGCGTGTTGCGCGTGTCTGGCAGTTGTCGGTGGTCCGCGCGGCAACGCGGCTTAACCAGGACGGTGCTTTGGAACGCGCCGAACAGTTCCTGGAGCAGGAGCTCAAGCACATGACCCGCTACTGCGAGCAACTGCCCGGCGAAAGGGAGATCCTGCGGCCGTTACTTCGGATGCGCGAGTCTGTTGGCGTGATGTATCACAGGGGTTCGGCGAAGGAG
>JBBQCR010000402.1:0-3539 GCA_038318935.1 Phycisphaerales bacterium | reverse complement strand
AGGACGTCCAGCACTCCGCCCAATTCGTCGTGCACTTCCCGAAGAGCCAGCGGCAGTTCCGGACCGCAGGCGCTCTCGGGTTGCGAAGTGCCACCCCAACGACGGTTGGTGTAGAAGAGCGTCTCGATCGACTCCCGCAGCGGAACCACCGCTCGGCGAAATCCACGAAGATCACGCTTCGCCGCGTGGATGCGGTGAATGAGCGACGCTGCGGGGCGACTGATGAGCCGCAACTCAAGCTGCTCGAGGCGCTGTCCGAAGCGCGCGAGCACCCGGTGATACTCGACGCAGATGGACTCCGTCAGGGCGTGCAGCAGGAAGGGCGTCGGCCGAGCGCGAAACGAAGGCTCTTCGCGCAGTCGACGACGGGCGGTGTCGAAGCAGTCGCCGGGATGATCCTGCACAGTGACCAGCCAGTTGGGGCCCAGCAGAATGTCCACCTTCTCAAAGTGAATCGCCTGCTTCAGGTGCACGAGTTCCACAATCACGTGCGCGAAGCCGGGAAACTCGTCGACGCTCGGACGATGATCGCGAGCGAGGAGGACATCCTCCGAGAGTGGATGCACTCCGAGCGTGCGGGCAAGCTCACGCACCGCCGGGCCGCGATCGAGGATCTCTAGATCCGCCCAGACCTTTTTCCCCGTCGCGATCAACTCGCCAAGCTGGGCGATCGTGACCCGACGCTCGTCGAGGGTCGTTTCGTCGTAGACAAAGACATGCGCCAACACCGGGCCATCGCTGGCGACTTTGGTCGGGGCAAGGGAGCTCATCGCGCCGAAGCGTATCGCGAAATCCAGAGCATGCGCCGAACGGACGTGCCACCAGCGGCTCGCGCGAGCGCACGGAACCGTTCACACGAGGGTCATCGACTCAAGGTATCCGGTTGCCGGAATGAAGAGCGCAACCGTGAACGGTTTGGCGCGATGCAGCGCTCCCGGGTTGATCATCCGCACTCCGTCAACGATGGCGTCCGATCGCTGATGGCTATGCCCATGCAGGAGGTAGTCGACTCGCTGGAGAAAGAGTCGTTCCAGTTCCTCCACAAGATGTCCGTGCGTGATACCGATGCGCTTGCCATCGCATTCGATGACTCCCGAGGGATGCATCACGCTGAGCCCAAGCTCGCGAGCGTCGCGATCGAGCGATCGAGGATCATCGCAATTCCCGAAAACGACACACACATCGAGCCCGGCAAGTTCGTCAAGAACACCGTCACCGAAATCACCGAGATGTACGAATCGTGTGACACCGCGGCTCTGCAAGAGCGCGATGGCGGTCCGGACGCGCGTGCGTTGACCGTGACTGTCGGAGAGAATCCCCAAGGCGATACCCGACATGCGTGTGGTCCCCGTTGGGGGCCGATCGTCCCCACGAACGGCGAGGATGAAGATACCCTGCTTGTCCCATGTCCCCAACGGTCCAGTCCGCACAATCCCTGCATGCCGGGCACGCTTCAGCAAGCGGCGGCCCCGTGACCCGCTTCGCCCCCAGTCCTTCCGGTCACCTGCACGTGGGTGTGGCGCGGACGGCGCTCTTTTGCTGGGCCTACGCCCATGGTCGAGGCGGTTCGTTCCTCCTGCGGATCGAGGACACCGACCAGAAGCGATCGAGTGACTCTGCGAGCCTGGGCTTTCTCAAGGATCTGGAGTGGCTCGGCATTCTCTGGAACGAGGGTCCGACGTACACCCGCGCTGACGGCAGCGTCGTCGGCGGAGGCCGCAATGGCTCGTACTTCCAATCCGAGCGACTGGAGATCTACAACCGCGAGATTTCCCGCCTCGTCGCTGCGGGTCATGCGTATTACGCCTTCGACACCGCCGAGGAATTGGACGCCAAGCGCAAGGCATCGCTCGCGGCGAAGATTCCGTATCGATATGACCGGACGGCGCTGGGGCTTTCGAAAGCCGAAATCGACGCCAACCTCGCGGCGGGAAAGCCCGCAGTGGTGCGCTGCAAGGTGCCCGCCGGAGCGATCGTCATCAAGGACGAAATTCTCGGCGAGGCGACGATTCCAGCGGGCGAAGTCGACGACTTCGTCATTCGCAAGGCCGACGGGTTTCCGACCTACCACTTCGCGGTGGTCGTCGACGACGAGTTGATGGGCGTCACCCATGTCCTGCGAGCGCAAGAACACTTCACCAATACCGCCAAGCACATGGTGCTTCAGGACGCGCTGGGATTCCGCCGTCCCACGTACGGGCATCTGCCGATCATCTCCAATCCCGACGGCAGCAAGATGAGCAAGCGCGACAAGGACAAGACGCTGCGGGCAGCGGTGGTGCAGAAAGGACTGACCGGTCCGCCTGCGGAATTCCTCGACGAAACGCGGTGGAAGGCGTGGCTTGCCGACAAGAACACGCAACTCGATATCACCGACGCCATGCGATTGGCGGCGATCCTCGATGTCGTTCTGCCTGAAATCAACGTCGACGACTTCCGCCGTTCGGGCTATCTGCCGCAGGTGTTGTGCAACTTTCTGGCCCTGAACGGCTGGTCGCCGGGCGAGAACATCGAGAAGTTCGATCTGGAGTTCATCAAGCAGCGCTTCGATCTGTCGCGCGTAGTCAAGACGCCGGCGAAGTTCGATCGCGTCAAGCTCCTGAGTTTCAATTGCGATGCCATCACCGGCATGCCGCGCGAGCAGTTCGCCGCCCAGTGTCGCCTGCATGGCGAACGCTATCACCCGGAGTTTCTCGCGAAGCTCACACCGGAACAGTTCACGCTCCTTGCCGACGCCAGCCACGAGCGCAGCAAGACGCTCGAGGATCTCTACCGCGTCAACCGGTGGGTGGTGGTCAGCGACGATGCACTCACGTGGGAGCAATCAAAGAACGTCTCGAAAACCATGCTCGACGGAACGCCGCGCGGACTTGACCGGCTGCGCGAGCTGAAGCCGCTGTTCGACGGGCTCGCAGACTGGAACGTCGCGACCATCGAAGCCACCGTGAAGGGCTACGCCGACACCCATTGCGAAGGCCAACTCGGCAAGGCCGCCCAACCGCTGCGGGTCGCCGTGACCGGCGGAACCGTGAGCCCACCAATCTTCGACACCATGGCGATCCTGGGCAAAGCGAGTTCGCTGCGGCGCATCGAACGTTGCCTCCAGCGTTTCGAGCAACCGGGGGCATGACGATCGATGCGACGCCGGCGGGGGACGAAACCGCAACAGTCACCACCGGAATCCGACAGACCTTGCCGAGTCACAGGACCTCGGCTATCCTCCTCACCTCGTGCGACTCCTTCCCAAAGGACCGCAGGAATTCAGCGACGGGCCATTGGCGCAGCTGGCTAGCGCGCCTGCATGACACGCAGGAGGTCACTGGTTCAAGTCCAGTATGGCCCACTCAGCCGGATCGGAGGCACTTGCACCGACCGGAACACAATCGCAGAGCCCCGCTTCCGATACCGGGAGCGGGGTTTTTCGTTGGCGAGTGAGTCCGTCGTTCGCCTCGGTGCGCTCGCGTGCCGATGCTGACTGCACCGGATTTTGCAGCGCCCCAGTCGCGGCATCGAAGTGCGATTCGGTGAGTTGAAGGGAG
>JBBQCR010000401.1:0-3547 GCA_038318935.1 Phycisphaerales bacterium | reverse complement strand
AGGCCGAACGTGGCCACGGCCGCGAGGGCGAGGGCAGCGTAGGTGTTGCGCTTCAAAATTCGCATCGAAATCTCCTTGTGAATGTGATTGGCCTTGTGGACCGTCGGGACTCGCCGAGTGCGGGCCCGTCACAAGCAAGTTCGTACCCCTTCGCGGAAAGGGTGGGGTCAGGTAGCCCTAGTTTGGGGGGTCCCAGCGCTTTCACAGGGTGGGCCCGAGGCGCAGGATGTTGCAATATTGCTACATAGCATTTATGCTACTGACATGGGTAGGAAACCGAAATCCGAAGAGCCGGTGTACAGCCGGCTCGAAGAGTGGCGGGCCGCAAAGGGACTCAGCCGCAATGAGCTCGCCGACGAGGTCGGCGTGCATTACCAGACCATCGGCTATCTCGAACGCGGCGAATACAGCCCGAGTCTTTCGCTCGCGCTGCGTATCGCTGCGCTTCTTGAGGTGCCGGTGGAGCAACTCTTCTCGCTTACCCCTTTTACAGGATCGCAGAAGGAGGAACGATCATGACCGCCTCGATTCTGAATGACACCAGCCCTGGGGCGTGAGTGCGGCGAGCAGCCGTTATCCGAATTTGCCGGACACGTAGTCCTCGGTCGCCTGAACGCTCGGCTTGGAGAACATGATCGACGTGTCGTTGTACTCGATGAGCTTGCCAGGCTTGCCCGTGCCAGCGATGTTGAAGAACGCAGTGCGGTCGGAGACCCGGGATGCCTGTTGCATGTTGTGCGTCACGATCACGATCGTGTAGTCCTGCTTGAGTTCCTCGATGAGGTCCTCGATCGCAAGCGTTGAGATCGGGTCGAGCGCCGAGCACGGTTCGTCCATGAGGATGACCTCTGGCTCGACGGCAATCGCCCGGGCGATGCACAGACGCTGCTGCTGGCCGCCGGAGATTCCGGAGCCGGGCAGCGCGAGGCGATCCTTGACCTCGTTCCAGAGGTTAGCGCCCCGCAAGGATTTTTCAACGAGATCGTCGCAATCAGACTTGCTCATGCGACGGTTGTTGAGCTTGACGCCCGCCAGAACGTTGTCGCGAATTGACATCGTCGGGAACGGGTTCGGGCGCTGGAACACCATGCCGACCTGTCGGCGTACGAGCACCGGGTCGACTCCTGGGCCGTAGAGGTTGTTGCCGTCGATGAGCACCTCGCCCTCGACGTAGGCGCCCGGGATCACCTCGTGCATGCGGTTGAGGGTACGAATGAAGGTCGACTTGCCACAACCGGAAGGACCGATAAACGCGGTCACGGTTCGCGGCTCAATGACAATCGAAACGTCTTCGACGGCTTTGAATTTGCCGTAGTAGACGTTGAGGTCGTTGACTTCGATTCGCTTGGACACGGGTTTCCTGTTCTGGTGGGGCGGGAGTCGGGGTCTAGCGACCGAGTTTCGGGGAGAAAATCCGGGCGATGAGTCTGGCGATCACATTCAGGGCCATCACGATCAGAATGAGGACCAGAGCACCGGTCCATGCTCGATCGAGGTAGACATTCACGTCGGTGCCCGGAATGGCGTACTGGTTATACACGTACACCGGCAGCGTCATCATCCGGTCGGCGAAGAGGTTTGTATTCACGCTCGCCGTGAAGCCAGCGATGATCAAGAGGGGCGCCGTCTCACCGATCACACGCGAGATGGCGAGCGTTACGCCGGTCGCGATCCCCGCAATCGAGGTCGGGATCACGACCTTGAGAATCGTGAGCCATTTCGGAACGCCCAGCGCGTAGGCTGCCTCGCGCAGCTCGTTCGGAACAATCCGTAGCATCTCCTCCGAGGAGCGCACAACGACCGGGATCATCAGTAGACACAGAGCGATTGAGCCACCGAAGCCGAAGCGGATACCAGGGTCACTGAAGATCAGCGAGAAGAATGCGTAGGCAAAGAGTCCGGCAACGATCGAAGGGATGCCGGTCATGACATCGACGAAAAAGGTAATAGCCTGCGCGAGGCGCCCACGCCCATACTCGACAAGGTAAATCGCGGCCAGCACTCCGACCGGTACCGAGATGAGTGTCGCCATCCCGGTGATCAAGAGAGTTCCAATAATCGCGTGGGCGGCGCCACCCCCCTCGCCGACGATGTTTCGCATTGAGTTGCTGAAGAATGCTGGGTCGAATCGGCCGACTCCGCTGGTTACCACCGTAAAGAGCAGCGATATCAGGGGGAGAAGCGCGATCACGAACGCGCTCGACACGAGCGAGGTGACGAAGCGATTTGTCGCTTGACGCGCGCCCTCGACGAGTCTGGCAATCACGTAGATCAGGATGTTGAACAGCACAGTGCCGACAACAATCGCGAGCACGATATTCACTTCTGAGCCACTCGCCGCGGCGATCAGCGCGAAGATGCCGAAGCTGACCAGCCAAGATGCGCCCAGAATCGCCCACGGGGCCCACCGGGGGAGCCGTCCAGTCGTGAGCGAGTTGACGATGCCGTCTGAAGCGGACCCGCGAGGGGAAGCAGTGCTAGTGGTCATCAATTCGCCCCGGAGAATGCCTTGCGGCGGTTGACCACGTAGCGCGCGACAGAGTTGACCGCAAGCGTGATGACGAACAGTACGAGGCCGGTCGCGATGAGGGCGTTGACACCGACGCCGAATGCCTCAGGGAAGCTGAGGGCAATGTTTCCCGCGATCGTGAGGGGGTTTGCCGACCCTGTCAGCACAAAGCTGACCACGATGGCGGGTGACAGCACCATCGCAACCACCATGGTTTCTCCGAGCGCGCGACCGAGCCCAAGCATGGCGGCCGAGATAACGCCGGGTCGCCCGAACGGCAGCACCGCCATTTGGATCATCTCCCAGCGAGTCGCCCCGAGGGCAAGAGCGGCCTCTTCGTACAGCACAGGCGTCTGGAGAAACACCTCGCGGCTGATGGCGGTAATGATCGGCAAGATCATCACCGCGAGCACGATGGCGACGGTGAGAATCGTGCGACCGGTGCCGGAGACCGGCGCAGTAAAGAAGGGCAAGAAACCAAGGTTGTCGACGAGCCATGAGTACAACGGCAGGACGGCTGGCGCGAGCACCTTGATCCCCCAGAGCCCGAACACAACAGACGGTACGGCCGCGAGCAGGTCGATGATGTAGCCGAGGACCTGTGCGATGCGTCGCGGCGCGTAGTGCGAGATGAACAGGGCGATCCCGAGCGAGACAGGAAGCGCCATAAGCAGTGCGAGCGCCGCAGCCCAGACGGTTCCAAAGATGAGCGGCCAGACGTAGGCCAAGAAGCTGTCGGGTGACCGTGGCAGGTCCGCCGGGTCCGCCACCAGAGCGGGGATGCTCTCGGCGATGAGAAAGAGTGCGACAGCGGCTAAGGCGGCCAGGATGAGGCTTCCCGCGATGATTGTGCTGGCGGCGAAGACTCGGTCCGCTGGCCTGACGATGGCCTTGCGAGTGGCGGGAGCGGCGCGCCCGGCGGGAGCGATGGTCATTGCAGTGATCCTTGGCCCGTCTTTCGAGTGTTGGGGGTGTGGCGCGGCCGGGCTGAGTCGGTCCGGCAGAAGCCTATCGGGCTGCGACCAACCGCACGAGGGG
>JBBQCR010000400.1:0-3561 GCA_038318935.1 Phycisphaerales bacterium | reverse complement strand
CGCAGTCGAGGTCGGCCAGGATGCAACTCGGCTCGATGATCTGCACGGTGATTCCCGCGAGAAAAGTCCGTTGCACACCGTTGCTGCCCCAATCGGTGAGCCTCATCGAGACCAACGTGTGATCGCTGAACGCGCTCAAGTCGACGAATTGCTTGTCGAGTCGATACGTGTTCGGTCCGGCGGCCCCGTCGATGTCGGTGCTGAACGCGTTGACAGTCGTTGTTCCGTTGATCGAGTTGGTGAAGATGTTCTGATAGAAGTCGCGGATGTCGACGTTGCCATCGAGTGGCTTCACGAAGCTTGAACCATCGTCAAAATCGAAGGTCAACGATGCGAGCGTACCTCTTCCGGATTCGCCCCAGTAGGTATTGATCAGCGTGTGGACCCCAGCGACGTTTCGAAGGCCGATCGGAAACTCAAGCACCACGGTCCCCGCGAACGCCGAAGTCTCGATGTAGTTGTTGCCCTTTGCGGGAATGTCGAAGGGAACACCACTGAGTACCACCGGCGATCCCGACGGGTACGCAGCGTTTCCGTTCTGCAGCTTCGCATTGACGAGGCTGCCCAGGCTCACCGGCGCAAACTCGTCGGCACGAGCGGCGTTGACGAGAATCAGCATGGCAGCAGACAGCAGGACCCGAATCGGTGTGTGGCGAAGCATCCCCCCATTCTGCGGGAGCCCGTAGGTAGGAAGCAAGATCCTCAGCCGTTTTTCGCATGCGCTGTTAGCGTCGTCGACCATGAGTGCGAGCCTCAGCGGAGATTTCAGCGCCCCAGCGGCTTGTGGGCGATGTGGCTACCGGACGATGGGTCTGCCGACCACGACGTGTCCAGAGTGTGGCTTCGATCTCACGCGCATGCCCTTTCTTCGTTGGGCCGATCGCGGATGGTTGCGGACGATCGTCCTGGGCGGCACGCTCATTCGCATCGGTGCCATGGGAGCCGTCGTTTCAAGGCTCTTCGGAGCCGATGTGTTGACGTGGGTCGTCTCCCACGGCATCCCGATGCCGCTCCATCCGAAGGTGCTCGCGCACACGATCGCGGTCGGGTTCCTCGTTGTGGCTGCGGTGGGCGCGTGGATGCTGGCGACGCCTGATCCGCTCCTGATCGGTGACGAAGCGCGTGAGCGTCGCCGCACGCTCTACCGCAGTGCCGTAGCGATCCTGCTCGGTGTCGCGGCGCTTCGAGCGGGCGTCGGCCACCTCATGCCGCCGGTCGCAGCCACCAGCCTCACTTTCGTCGGCGTCGGATTCACGATCTACGTACTCCGCGGCCTCACGGATATCACAAGTCAACTTCTCAGCCGATGCGAGACGGCGACGCCGGACGAACGCGCGTCCTCCGCGTCAGGCGGACGATTGATCGGCTGGATTCTGATCGGCGTTCCCATCACGCTGGCATTCTGGTTTTTTCAGCGGGGACTCACGAGATTCGCACAGGCGGCGGAAGCGACAGCACTGCTCTTTGGCACCGTCGTCGTCGCTTTCGTGTTGTTGGCGCGGATGAAGTCGGCCCGGCCCGTGCGGGAGGAACTCGCGAAAGCGCGACGAGCTTCGCAGTGATTTCCTCGGACGTCCTGCGAGAATTCGACCATCCTGATGTCGCTCGTGTTCCTCGCGTCGTTCGTCGCCGTAACAACTCTCGACCGTCCGCGCATCGACCCGGTGCCCTTCACTGCGGTGAAGCTCACCGATACGTTCTGGGCGCCGCGCATCGAGACGACACGGGCCGTCATGATTCCCGCGTGCTTTAAGCAGTGCGAGTCGACAGACGGCGGTGATTCAGCCGCCAGTGCCGCGCGTTAGGAGGCGCTGAAGATGGCGAGACGCCGGAAGGGCGAGCAACGTGGCGAGATTCCAGCCTTCCGTCTATGTCCATCGGTCGGCTGACGATGATTGGCGGTCGCCGCGCCATCTACCCTGATGGTGCCGAAGGTGCGGGTGAAGCGAGGCAAGACTTGATCCGACATTGAAGACTGTGGAACGAGGCGAGTCGCTGACACGAAAGCCTGAAGCGCCGAAATCATGGAGAAGGTCGTGTCAGGGACTCTGCCGGCCGAGCTGAAGCGGAACTACCCTTGCCGCCAAATCTAGCAATACCCCAGTCAACAAACTCCTGAGGTCGAGAGGAGCCGGTGTCCGCCAGCAACAGCACCGAGGACAGAGGTCCGACGACATTCGGCGCGAACCCCAGCGTCCGGCCCTGCCAAATGAACCGAAGGCTTGGCCGTTCGGCGGAAGCTGTAACGGACCGGAGCTGTTCCGCCGCCGCCGGACGCAACCGGACCAAGAGCGCAGGAGTTCCGTCGTTGAGTGACCCACCCTCGCCGTCGACGAAGTCGACATCGGAAAGGGAAAGAAGCTCGACACCGCCTCCGTCCAAGACGATCGCACGAAGCGAGGCGGCGCCCGCCTCGGGGACGCCTTGATCGTGCTTCCTCTCGCCCAAACGACTCGTTGAAGCGGACGGCCCGCAGCCTCCCGCCAGGAGAATCGCGACGACCAAAAAAGTCGTCCAACCGCCAAGCCTGTGCCAGCAGGCGTGCGTGTCCGGAATCACCAAACCTTGCGACGCCGGACCCTCCAAGCTGAGAGCCAGATGTCGGATTGCTTGACCGCGGTCCTTCGTCATAGTTCCTCCTGAGCCTTCGCAAGATCCATCTCACCAACGACTCCATCGCCATCAAGGTCGAACTCGTAATTCTCGCTGCCCCATCTCTCCAAGATTCCGGCAATTGTGAGCGCGCCTCACTCTCGTGGACAGCCAGTTTGACGAGAATACTTGCCAGGAGTGGGTTCAGCGACATCTCGTCTGTCGCGTTTGCCCCGGACCTGCTCCCCAAACTCTGAGCCGACCTTCCGGCATTCGTGTGGGCGGACGGAAAGGGAAGGCTGGCCTTCTGCCGTACGGGTCATACGGAGCCTGATCGCAATCCTGATCACAGTTCGGCGCTTGTTCGGCTCTCCGGCCGTGATGCGCCCCGTTTGGCGACGCACCGCCCGGACTACTTTGGCGTGCCTCTTGTGACCGGCCAACGTTGACCCAAGTCTCGGCGCGGTTGCTGCGAGAATGCAGCCATGCTGTTGTCCCTCGCATTCCTCGCGTCGTTCGTCGCCGTGACAACTCTCGACCGTCCGCGCATCGACCCGGTGCCCTTCACTGCGGTGAAGCTCACCGATACGTTCTGGGCGCCGCGCATCGAGACGACACGGACCGTCACGATTCCCGCGTGCTTCAAGCAGTGTGAATCGACTGGCCGCATCGCCAACTTCGATCGCGCCGCCGGGAAGGACGCTTCACCGCATCAGGGCAATTGCTACGACGACTCTGATGTCTACAAGGTCATGGAAGGTGCGGCATACAGCCTGGCATCGACTACCGATGCTCATCTCGATCGCGAGCTCGACGCATACCTCGACCGACTGATCGCTCGCATCGCCGCGGCCCAAGAGCCGGATGGTTACCTCTACACCATCGCGACGGCCAACAAGCGACCGTCCGAAGCCCGGTGGAGGGACGAGCAATGGAGCCACGAAACGTATTGCGCGGGCCACTTCTTTG
>JBBQCR010000399.1:0-3563 GCA_038318935.1 Phycisphaerales bacterium | reverse complement strand
CGAAGCGGAGGCGAACCTCTACATCAACATGACGCGCCGCACCGACGACGAGTCGGCGCAGCAGGCGTTCACCACATTCGTCGAGAACGTCGAGCCGCACCTGAAGCGGATCGGATTCGAGCTCGACCGAAAGATCGTGGGGAGCCCGTTCGCCACCGCTCTCGACCAGGAACGTTACGGCGTCCTCCTTCGACGCTTGCGGGTGGATGTCGAACTCTTCCGCGAAGAGAACGTCGCTCTGCAAACCGAACTCACGAAGCTCGACCAGGACTACTCCAAGATCTGCGGCGCGATGTCGGTCGAGTTCGATGGCCGCACGCAGACGCTCGCCCAGATGTCGCGCTACCTCGAAGAGCCCGATCGTCCGCTTCGCGAGCGCGCGTGGCGCGCGATGGCCGAGCGACGACTCGTCGACGCCGATCGCACCGACGTGATCTACGACCGCATGCTCGAGTTGCGGCACCGCATGGCGCTGAACGCAGGTTTCGCCAACTTCCGCGACTTCCAGCACGCCCGCTTCCACCGGTTCGACTATTCCTCCGCTGATTGCGCGACGTTTCATGCTTCTGTCGAAGCGACATGCGTGCCAGCCCTGCGTGAGCTGAATCGCGAACGCGCCGCGGCACTGGGCATCGATCGACTGCGTCCCTGGGACACCGCCGTCGATCCGAAGGGCCGCCCGCCACTGCGACCCTTTGCCAACGCCAAGGATCTCGTCGAGCGCACGAGCGCAATCTTTCATCGCATGGATCCTGAGCTTGGGTCGATGTTCGACTCGCTCAACAACGGTGATTGCCTTGATCTAGAGAGTCGCACCGGCAAGGCGCCCGGCGGCTACCAGTATCAGAGGCAGCGCTCCCGACAGCCGTTCATCTTCATGAACGCAGCGGGACTTCATCGTGACGTCGTCACAATGGTGCATGAAGCAGGACACGCGTTTCATTCGCTCTTCTGCATGGGCGATCCGCTGGTCGACTATCGCTCAAGCCCGATCGAGTTCGCGGAAGTGGCGAGCACCTCGATGGAACTGCTCACGCTTCCGTACCTCGATGCGTTCTACGGCGCGGTCGACGCCGATCGCGCCCGGCGCGAGCGACTCGAAAAGTTCCCGACACTCATGCCGTGGATCGGTCAAATCGACGCGTTCCAGCACTGGATCTACACCCATCCGGGCCACTCGCTCGCCGAACGAGCCCAGGCTTGGGCGGATCTCAACGCCCGCTTCGGCCCCAACATCGATTGGAGCGGGCTGGAGCAATTCAATCAGCGCTCCTGGCAACGACAGCTTCATCTCTTCGGCATGCCGTTCTATTACATCGAGTACGGCATCGCGGAGACCGGCGCGATGCAGGTCTGGCTGCAGTCGCTTCGATCCGAGCGCGAAGCGATCGCCAACTATCGCCGAGGACTCGCCCTCGGCGGCTCGCGACCGTTGCCCGAATTGTGGAAGGCGGCGGGATGCCGATTCGACTTCGGGGCCAGCGCCATCGGTGAACTCATGGCCGAAACGCGACGAGCGATGGCGAAGCTTCCCGCCTGATCGACATCATGACCACGCCGTCCGAACGCCATATGTCGAGCGACGAGTTCCGCCGCTCCGGTCATGCTCTCATCGATTGGATCGCTCGATACCTCGACGAGGCCGAACGCTATCCGGTGCTCAGTCAATCATTGCCGGGAAGTATCCGCGCTGGCTTGCCGGCCGAGGCGCCGCAGACCAGCGAGCCATTCGAGCGTTGGATGGAGGACATCGAACGGGTGGTCATGCCGGGCATCACCCATTGGCAGAGCCCCAACTTTTTCGCGTACTTCCCAGCGAACGCAAGCCCGCCCTCGATCCTCGGCGAGCTGCTCTCAGCGGGCCTCGGTGTGCAGGGGATGCTGTGGGCGACCAGTCCCGCGTGCACCGAGGTCGAGACGCACGTCCTGGACTGGATGGTCGGGATGCTCGGGCTTCCAAGTGCCTTTCTGTCGACCGGTGAGGGCGGCGGTGTTCTGCAGGACACCGCATCGAGTTCGGTGCTCTGTGCCCTGCTCGCAGCGCGCGAACGAACTACCGGCTTTCAATCCAACGCCGACGGACTCGCTGCCTACGGAAAGCGGCTCGTCGCGTACGCGAGTTCGCAGACCCACTCCTCACTTGCCAAGGCGATGCGCATCGCGGGTCTCGGCGAGTCGTCGCTGCGGGCGGTCGAGACGGATGATTCGCACGCCCTGCGCAGCGACCGCTTCGCGTCGATGATCGAGGCGGATCTCCGTCAGGGTTACGTCCCCTTCTTCGCCTGCTGCACTCTCGGCACCACTTCAAGTAACGCCATGGATCCCGTGCGATCGATGGGCGAGATCTGCCAACGCCACCATCTGTGGCTGCACGTCGACGCTGCCATGAGCGGCACTGCGGCGTTGTGTCCTGAGTTCCGCGGCATGCACGACGGTATGGAGTTCGCCGATAGCTACTGCTTCAATCCGCACAAGTGGATGTTCACCAACTTCGACTGCGACGTCTTCTGGGTCCGCGATCGCGCGGCTTTGATCTTAACGCTCACGGTGCTGCCCGAGTATCTCAAGAACAAGGCGACCGAGAGTGGTGCGGTGTTTGACTATCGCGACTGGCACATTCCGCTCGGGCGCCGCTTTCGGGCCTTGAAGCTGTGGTTCGTGATCCGTCACTATGGCGTCGAAGGCTTGCAGGCGTTGGTGCGCCATCACGTGGTGCTCGCGGCGAGTTTCGAACAGTGGGTTCGGGAAGATGATGCCTTTGAAGTCGTCGCGCCGCGGCCGCTGAACCTCGTTTGCTTTCGCCTGCGCGGAGACGACGCCACGAACGAACGCTTGCTTGAGCGGGTGAACGCCAGCGGCAAGGCATATCTCTCGCACACCAAGCTCAACGGACGATACGTGCTGCGCATGTCCATCGGACACACGCGCGTCGAAGAACGGCATGTGCGCGCGGCCTGGGAACTGATTCGCGCGACCGCCGTTCAGACCACCTGACGTCGGACGGTCAGCACGACGACTTCGGGCGGGCAGTTCAAGCGCAGCGGAAACCACGCTCCGAGTCCGGTGGTGACGAAAAGTGTCGAGAGATCGCGACGATAGAGACCGCCGCGCAAGCGCCGCGCGAACGAGACATCGGGCTGCCGCTTGCGGAGTTTCACCTGCCCGCCGTGGGTATGTCCGGCGAGCGTGAGCGGCACACCGAGCCTCGCCGCGGCGACGAACGCCTTGGGATTGTGAGCGAGCAGAAGATCGATGCCGCCGCTTGCTCGCCACGCCCGCCCGACGCGCTGCGAGCAGTCCTTGATTGTGCGTCCCCACTCGACGCCACCCAATCGCAGCGCGGCGTCACCTTCACCGATCGTGACCACCTCGTCGTCGAGCGTGCGCACACCGGCGGCCTTGGCGATGCGAACAAGCCGGCGCGGATCATCGAGATGATCGTGGTTCCCGAGCACCAGCCACGCCCCAAGCGGCGCGGCGCAGGCGTGCATCGCTTCAAACACCGATTCCACTCCGCAGTCAAGATCGAGATCGATGACGTCACCGGTGCAGGCGATCAGGTC
>JBBQCR010000398.1:0-3569 GCA_038318935.1 Phycisphaerales bacterium | reverse complement strand
CATCGGGCGGGCGGGTGAAAGTGTGTTGTTGCGGGAGATGGCAGAACGAGGCACGGCGGACGTGTCGCCGAATCTCGCGGATGCGTTGGAAAAGATCGAACCCGGCACGCTTGCGAATGGCCAA
This sequence comes from Phycisphaerales bacterium, assembly GCA_038318935.1. Lineage (GTDB taxonomy): Bacteria > Planctomycetota > Phycisphaerae > Phycisphaerales > SM1A02 > JAEUIT01. Next base: position 3,445 of record JBBQCR010000398.1, on the reverse strand, counting down.
TTGGGAATCGCCTGGATCGGCACCGGTCCCTTGAGCGGCACGACCGCCGTGACGATTGATGTCCGCGGCACCGCGATGCACGGGGCGATGCGAGGAGCGTTCGCTCGTCCTCCGCTTCCGACGGCCCAGCAGACACACTTGGATTGTTCCATCCTGTCGTCCTTCGATACGCCAGCGATCGCGACGGTTCTCGATCCGATCCGTCCTCGAGTCGGTCCCGAAGACGCGTTCATCGTTGCCACGCTCCCTGAGATCGTCCCGCCGCCGGTTGTTCGAGCCAACTTTGGCAAGCGACGCCTGTTGATCGTTGGCGAGGTCGACGGTGCAACAGCGGATCCGCCGCTCCTGATGCGGTGTCCTGCGCTGGCGGTTGCCTACGAAGTCGACGACGGCGATCAGGCGCGCGACGATCAGGATCGACTGGTGCAGTCGATCGTCGAGGCTGTGCGATCACGGTTTGCGCGGTCGCTGGGCATTGAAATCCCCGCAGCAGCGACCGCTCCTGCCAAGAACGCCCCACGCTCCATCTCCATCGCGCCGCTGCTTACCAAACTTGCCGGTGACCATCCGCTCCTGCGCACCACGTCGTTGAACTGGCAGACGGTGCACGGCCCGGCGGGATCATGGCAGATTTATGCGACGCATCCGAAGTGGCTTGCCGAAGTCGGCAAGACCCTCGAGTCGCTGCCTGCCGGCCCATCGTGCCCGCCGTCAGAGCTTGCGAGCGCGGGCCACTGTCGCGGCGAGCGACTGGCGTCGCATCTACGGACCTGGCAGGGCGAGGCCAAAGCGTTCTCGAGCGCGAACGAGGCGGCAGAAGGCGAGCAGTTCGCAGTCGGCTTCACGCGCGGCATTGAACTGATCGCCACGGTGGCCGAGCGTTTTCGCCGGGTTGCGTGGACCATCAGTCGCCCGGAGTCGCTGCGGTTGGAGATAACGCTCACGGCCGAACTCGCCCCGCCGATCTCCGCGGGCGACGCGATCCCGGCCGAACGGATTGACCTCACACCTGCGGCTGAGACTCCGCGCCCACGCTGACCCGAGCTCGCTCGAGCTGCATCACCAATTCCACCTCGCCAATGTCGACGCCCAAGAGTTGGGCGATTTCCATTGGCAATCGCCCGTTGGAGGCGAGTTGGGGAACCTCGCGCAGCATGAGGTCAATCCGCGGACTGATCCGCGGTGCCGTGGAAGTGTCCGCGACCACGCGTGGCGCTGAGGCATTCGGCGGAGGCGTCCACGCGGCAGCGGCGCGATCGTCCTCCATCGCCTCGATCCGTCGGGTAAGGACTCGCAGTTCCGCTGCCAATCGGGCAAACTCCGCGGGTTCGTTGCTTTCGTCGACGGGCGAGCGGGCGCGGGAGCGTCGCAGCGCGCGGCCGATGAGGATCGCAGCGACGAGGACCGCGATCGCGACGATTCCTGAAGCAAGCAGAATCGATTCCATGCCACAGCACCCCCTGTGACACAATACCACCGACATGGGCGCTGCACCGTCGATCCCACTCACTCCGAAGGAACTGCTGCGTGCGGTGTCGCGCGATCCGCTCGCGGCGCGGGTGGCGGATCGCATGCAGGCACGATGCGGGATCATCGCGGGCGCCAACGACACGATTGTCGTCGGCTGCAGCGGCGGTCCTGATTCCGTGGCGCTGGTGCTGATCCTCGCAACGTTGGCTCGCCGCCGCGTGGCCGGTCCCGAGCCGATCGTCGTGGCGGTCCATCATGGATTGCGAAGCGCTGCCGACGCGGAGTGCGAACAGGTTGCACGACTGGCGCTGCGCCTTGGGTGCAGGTACGAGCGAGTCGATGTGACGCCCGGCGCCCGCCGCGGCAATGTTGCAGCCAACGCCCGCGACGACCGCTACGCCGCCCTGCGGGACGTTGCGGTGCGTCATGGTGCCCGGCAGGTCGCCGTCGCACATCACGCGGACGATCGTTTTGAAACGATGCTCCTCGCGCTGGCTCGCGGCCGCGGCGTACGGGGAATGGCCGCGCCGCGCTGGCGACGCACGATCGGAAAAAGGATCGCGCTGGTGCGACCGTTGCTTGACACCACCAAGGTGGAGTGCGTTGCGCTGTGTGATCGAGTCGGCGTGGCATGGGTTGTCGATCCGGGCAATCGTGACTCCGCGCGGGCTCGGGGGTTTCTCCGGCAGACTGCGATTCCGTCGCTCGTCGACCGCTGGCCCGCGATCGCTCGGCACGCCACACGGACCGCAGACGAGGCGGCGCTCGCGGTACGGGCAATCGATCGACTCGCCCGACGACATTTCGGTCCGGCAACCGTGCATGCCTGGCCACGCGAGGTCCTTCGTCCGCTGGACCAAACGCTTGTCGCGTGGGCCCTTCGTCGCAGTGCCATGCGTCTCGATCCGGCGTCGGCCCTGGCGATCGGTCACGCCGACTGGGAACGGTCGGCCCGCGCCGCGTGCTCCCACAAGGCTGGACCGCCGCGGGTCTTCCGCTGGTCGGGCGGACTGCGCTGCGTCATCGACGTCCGCGAAGTTCGATTGGTGTTGGAGACGCAGTGAGAGAGAGCACCACAGGTGGCTGCTTCACTTGCTAGAGTGCATCGCATGGTGTCCAAGCAGAGTATTCCGACGATCGTTCTGGTTGGCCATTGCGCTGCCGACAGCAGCCTGCTCAAGAGTGCGTTGTCGCGTGTCGTTCCCAACGCTCAGTTCCTCCGGGTGAACAACGACGCGGGGCTCGCATCCAACCGACGCGAAGCAGCGCTGTGGCTGGTGAACCGAGCGCTCGATGGCGACTTCCGGGCCAGAGACGGCATCGAAATGATCGCGGACACGCTGAAGACGCCCGGAGGACCGACGTGTCTCTTGGTGAGCAACCACGCCGATGCGCAGCGGGACGCTGTAGCTGCCGGTGCTCAGCAAGGATTCGGAAAGTCGGCGCTGTACGCGGACTCGACGGTCGCGGCGCTGCGGAATGCGTTGGGAATTTCTGCGCGATGAGCCCGTTCATCCCGATCATGGCCTGATGCACACCGCGGAGTCGCCCTCCCGAGCGCAGGTCACGATTCCGTTTTCGACGCGCACTACCGCGGGCGGCACCACTCCCCAGAGCTTTCCGGTCGGAAGCGACAAACGCTGGCACTGCGGGCAGTCGATCTCTTCTGGCTGATCAGTTTCGGCGAGCGTCGCTCCGGGCGCGGGCGGGATCTCAACCGCGATCACCGGATACGGAAGCGCTCCTGCAAAGTGATCGCGAAAGAGATCGTGGCAGTGACCGCAGCGCGCGCTGTAGAAGACCAGAAGTACCGTCCCGGTGCGGGTCATCGCTTCGAGTTCGGGGAGGTGCTCAAAAATCCCCGAGTCTCGCAACGGTCTGCGTTCCCACGCCGCCAACTCGAAGTTGACGATCGGTGCGGTGTCGAAGCGAGTGGGTGCCTTGACGAGCATCGCCGTCGGTGGCGCAACCGAGC
>JBBQCR010000397.1:0-3574 GCA_038318935.1 Phycisphaerales bacterium | reverse complement strand
ATCTCGTCGAGCGATTCCTCGAACACCGGCACGCGCGAGTGGCCCGCATCGCCAAGGAAGCCGCGGATGCAGTCGATGTCGTCGGTGTAGGCGAGACCGATCACGTTCGTACGAGGTGTCATGACGCTCGAGACGGTCGTTGATCGAAACTCGACGACGTTCTCAAGAATGCGGGCCGAGAGCGGATCGAGCTCGCCTTCCTTCTTCGAGTCCTCGATCGTCAGCAGCAGGTCCTCATCGGCCTCGACTGCATCTCGTTCGCTGACTCCAGCCAAGCGGCGGACCGCCTCGTCGACCAGATGCACCAGCGCCAAGAGCGGCGCTGCAACGAAGCAGGTGATCCGTAGGAGCCGCACACTTACGGCGATGAGTTCATGGGCCAGATGCCGGGCGATCGCTGCCGAGATGACGCTCGTGAAGAACCAGATCAGGGCGACGCTGGTGATGACCGAAAGCACCAGCGTCTTTGTGGTGACAAGTGCCTCCGGCCCGACGCCGGTGAATCCGACTAGGACGAGCGTGAAGCACGTCACGCGACCGAAGGTTCGGGCGAGGGCGATCGCGTGACCGGCCTCGTCGAGGTGCTCAAGGATCCAGCCTCGCGAACCGAGAGCGCCGCGTTCCTCAAGCTTCCGCTCCAGCGCCGACCGACTGGCCCGAACGAGCGCCAAGTTCAAAGCCGAGAGGTACCCCGTCACGGCGATTGCGACCGTCAGGGCGAGGAGCAGCGGAAAGGTCATGATCCCCCCCGCAGTTCGTCGTGGCGGTCGGGCTGGCGCGGGCGAAAAGTCGCGCCGGTGCCGATCGCGGTCAAGATTCGGTCCTCTTCAGCGTGCATGCGTTCGAAGGCCTCAGGGTCGTGGTCGTCATGGCCGAGGCAGTGCAGCAGGCCATGGACGGCGTAGAGAAGCAGTTCCCGTTCGACGTCGTGTCCGAACTCCGCCGCTCGGCGGCGAGCCTCGTCCACGCACGCCACGATATCGACATCGACCGGATCGTCGGGACCGGAGGCAGGAAACGTCAACACATCGGTCGTTCCCGGGACCCCGGAGTGCTTGCGATGCAAGTGGTCCATGATGGCGTCGTCGACCAATTCCAGATGCAGTCTCGTGACCGGGCGACCGCATTCGGCTACCGCAGCGGCGATCCGGCTCCGAAGCGGACCAAGGTCGGCGGGGACGGCCACACCAGCTCGCGCGGAGAGCGTGATGGTTGCCCCATCCTTCGATGACCCATCCGTGGCCTGCATGGAAGTACAGAGAGTACCGCAGCCGACGATCGAATGCGATTGCTGGGGCAACGGAGCGCACCACCGAGAGCACAACTGTCGCCGACCGATAAGGAAAGCACCATTGCTTTGCGTCGGCACCACCTGATAGGTTGCAATTGTCCTATGCCGCTTCTATCGCACTCCATCTCATCGTGGTGCCCCGCAGTCGGCGCACTCCTGGTCACTTCGCTCGCAGTCGCTGGCGACGCCATCGTCACCTACGACGCGGCCACGGGACTGCTTCCGACGGAGGTGTGCTGGGACGCGGTGAATCCGGGCGCCGCGCCACCGCCATCCTTCGTCAAGGGCGCGCTCTTGTTGGGGCCGACCACAACGAGCGGAGCTCCCTACTTCCGCCGCGTGCTCACGCCGTTCTCCTTCGATGATGGATCGTCGGTCACCGTCAGCGTCAAAGTTCTCGCATCGTCGTGGTACGCCCAGTTTCCGTTGCAGCGCACTGGATACTTCGTTGCGCTGAGCGATCTGCAAGGCCGCTACGCATACCTCGGCATCGCTTCCGATCGAATCTTGCTCATGAACACCGATCAGAGCTGGTCCAACCAGACCGCGGAGTTCGATTCGACCAGCGGATTTCACACCTATCGCATGTCCTTCGCGGGCAACGTCGTCTCGATCAGCGTTGATGGGAACGTGTTGCTCTCCGATGTGGTCGGCACCGGTGCGGATGCGAACACCGTGTCCTGGGGCGACCTGTCGATTCTTGGCGACAGCACGACGCTGACCGCGAGCGTCATCGTCGAGGGCGTCCCCACGTGCGTCATTGCCGATCTCGATTGCAACGGGGCCGTTGACGCCAGCGACCTCGCGGTTCTGCTCGGCGCCTGGGGCACCGCCAACTGTGCCGCGGATCTCGACGGCAACGGTGTCGTCAATGCATCCGACCTGGCGATCCTCTTAGGGCTCTGGAGCGCATGATGTCATCGGCTGCATCTGCCGCGTCTTTGAGCTCCTCGGCGCCGACGTGATTTCCCTCAGCGCGCCCCGACTGTCACCGGCACGAACTGCCGCTTCACGCGGCGTTCGAACTCGCTGCGGTACTTGTTCACGATCGTCCGCACCGCCCAGTTGTTGCCGTCGGCGAGGCCGCAAATCGTGGTGCCGGGCGTGAGTCCCATGGAACCAGCGATCTCTAGCAGAAGATCAAGATCCTTGGTCGTGCCGTCGCCCTGTTCGATGCGGGTGAGGATCTTCAGCATCCAGCCCGAGCCTTCACGGCAGGGCGTGCACTGGCCGCAGCTTTCGTTCTTGAAGAACCTCGCGATGTTCCTTGCCACCGCGACCATGTCGGTGTCCTCGTCGAAGATCGTTGGACACGCGGTACCGAGACCAAGCACGTCGTACTTGCGACCGATGTCGAAGTCCATGCCGGCATCGAATTGATCGGGGCCGAGCACTCCCATGCTCACGCCGCCAGCGATCGCGCCTTTGAACTTCTTCCCGTTCCGCATGCCACCGCAGTAGTCTTCCACCAGCTTTCGCAGCGGAATGCCGAGGTCGCACTCGAAAACGCCCGGACGAACGACGTGCCCCGAGACGCCCATGAGCTTCGATCCGTAGCTCGGCGCTCCGCCGATGGTGCTCTCGCAGCCGCAGCCCTTCCACCACGCAACACCCTTCTCAAGAATCGGAACGACCGCCGCAAGCGTTTCGACGTTGTTGATGATCGTCGGTCGTCCGAAGAGGCCTTTGACGGCCGGGAACGGTGGCTTGATGCGCGGCCAACCGCGCTTGCCCTCGATCGCCTCGAGTAATCCGGTTTCTTCGCCGCAGATGTACGCCCCGGCGCTGCGGTGCAGATAGCAATCGACCTTGAAGCCATTCGCGCCGTTCATCAACCCCGCGCCGCCGAAGATGCCCTTCGCGTACGCCTCCTGGATCGCGCGATCCATCACCTTCGCCTGATGGTGGTACTCGCCGCGGATGAAGAAGAACGCGGTGTCGAGCTGACACGCGTAGCAGGCGATGGCGATGCCTTCGAGGATGAGATGCGGATCAAAGTCGCAGAGCAGACGGTCCTTGAAGGTGCCCGGTTCCGCTTCGTCGCAGTTGATGCAGAGGTAGCGCTTCTGACCATCCGGCGGAGGAAGGAACGTCCACTTCAATCCCGCAGGGAAGCCGGCGCCGCCACGGCCGCGCACATTCGCGTCCTTGATCATCGCGACGACCTCGGCGGGCTGCATGGTCAGCGCCTTCCGCAGCGATTCGTATCCGCCGGTTGCGAGATACTGGTCCATCAAGACCGTGCGACGGTTCTTGGGATCTCCCCACGGGAAGGTGGGGATG
>JBBQCR010000396.1:0-3574 GCA_038318935.1 Phycisphaerales bacterium | reverse complement strand
CTTCAGGCCAGACTTCGTGCCCACGTGGAGGTGCTCGCCGGGCTCATCGGACCCCGAAACCTGGGCTTCATACAGGGGCTTCATACAGGACACACACCTACCTCATCAATCTGCAGGAAAGAACGCAGCAAAACGAAGGACCATCGATTTCCCATGGCATCATCGCCGCTCGATGGCCTTCGCACGCAATCTTCTCTTTGACGCCACCAAACCCGTCGTTGCGCACTGCGTCTCTCGCTGCGTGCGACGTGAGTTTCTGATTGAGCTCGAAGATCGACGACGCTCGCTCATCGAGCGCATGCGATGGAACTGCCGAGTGTCCGCTTGGCCTGTGCGCGTGTCGCAAAGTCCGTGCGCGCAAGGACCTCAAACTCGATCGTGCTGAAGAAGCTTTCGGCGACAGCATTGTCCCAGCAGTCGCCCGATCTACTCCTGCTCGCGACGCAGCCGTGCCGCTTGAGTTCAGCTCGGTACTCGTCGCTGGCGTATGGACTGCCGCGGTCTGAATGATGGATGAGCCCAGAGGCCGGATTGCGGAGTTCGATCGCGGCACCAAGCGGCTTGAGCGCAAGGTCCGTGTCGTTGGTGTCGCTCCGTTCCATCACGCTGCGCGGAGGGCCCAGCCAACTGCACGACGGAGAGAGAGGTCGATCATCACCGCGAGGTCTGCCCATCCCTCGCGGGTTGGGATCGCGGTGACGTCCGTGACCCACGCGATGTTGGGCGCTTTCGTGTGGAACATCCGACCGAGGATGTTGTGGGCGATCGGCTTGTCGTGCGCGGAGTTGATAGCCTTCACGAACCGACGCTTGGGGCGGCTCTGCAGGCCGCGATTCAGCATGATCCGGGCGACGCGCCTGCGCGAGACGCCGAGCACGCGGCAGAGGACAGTGATGGGAGAGAAGGCCTTCTTCACGAGGTCAAGATCGGCCGCAATCTCGTTGATGTTGCGGTCGCCGAGCCGGCAGAGGCGCACGGCCTCGGCCTTGAACACTTTCGAGAACGTCCGTCGCTTTCGCCGCTTCTGTTTTGACTTGTCCATGGATCACTCTTGGCGAGCATTCTCACCATGTTCGGTGTCCAACAAAGTGGCGAGCTCACGCTTCGCATTCAAGAAGCGGTGAGCACCGGGGTGGTCTTGTATCCGAACAGCCTGCGCTCCGCATTCCGGACATTGCGCGAGATTGGCGAGGGGATGAGCGCAGCGGCGACATAGTCCGCGACGCGAGCGAGCTCGCTCCCGCAAGGCTCGCGCGAGTCGGGCGATTCCAAATGCGACAACTGCCCAGAATATGGCGTTCACTGCCAATCCACCCCAGAGCGGTCGGAGCGGCAGTCGGCGCGGATCGGTGAGCGCAACAGGACTATTTTTCGACGGCCACCTCAGCGGAGTCGGGATTCCGTCAGCGTGCGGCTGTGGAGGGGATGGGAACCATTGGACCACGTCGGCATAGAGCCGATGAACCTCCATCGCGAGGCATGGAAGCGGAAGTCCCGTTGCCATGGCAGTTCGCATCACTACTCGCACTTGGCCAGAAGCCTGTTCAGGTGAGAGTCTATCCAGCAGTGTCCACTTCGGTACGTCCTTGAAGTCCGTCCCAGACGGCGACTCAGACGCAGAAGCCTCAACGTAGACAAACCACCACATCAACCCGAACTGCTCGTGATGCGTTGTCTCAACCCGATAGTGGTCCCCTTGGACAATGACTGGCGTTGACGCGCTCGAGCGTGGTGTCAATGTTACCGCGCATACCCACGACGACAGAACCGTGAGCACAACGCCAGCGAAACTCCAGCCACATAGGTTCGTGATGAATCTCAGCATTGTTCCGAGTCAATGTTTTCAGATGCTGGTGGGACGAGGAGCGTCAGGAGGGCGGCGGAGGCGTGATCATGCTGAGTACCGGGTCGGCTCTCTGAGCTCGCGCACGCGACTCCGACGCCTCCTTCCAACGGGCGACTCGCGCATCAAATTCATCTGACGCGGAATCGGAGCGATCGACCAAGGCTCTCAACTGCAGAACGATCTCTGTCGTTGACGATCGCCTCCCGTCGATCCACCGATTGAACATGGAGACGACCTTCTCCTCGCTTACGGGATCGCGAATCATGGTCGACGCGATCTGCTTCGACGCTGAATCGACCGCCACGAGTAATCGTTCGTGGTCCTGAACGCGTCGCACGTTGTCCTCGGCCGCCAACGAGTCAATCACAGTCCTGTCTTCCGCTGAGATGCCCTCTCTGCTTCGCACAACCTTGAGGAGCTCGCTCCAATCAAAGGGATCCCCGGCAAGGTCGCCGTACGCCGCGCCCTGAAACGATGCGAGCAGTCGCGTCGCTGAAGCAAGATCCAGAAGGCTGCAAACCGAATTGATCAAATCAGTTTGCGAGCTCGCCAAGCGGGCCTCCGCTGTACCGATCGGAAGGGTGAGCCCTCGAAGGGGCGCCTTCGACCGTTGTACTCCGTCCGCCCTCCACTTCGCCATCTCCTCGTGCTCACGAGTACACGCTCTGATGGTCAAGGATTGAACAGAGCGACGAAGTTCGATGAGGCGAGTTGCTTCATCGACGATCAGCTGACGGACCGTCAGCGCGACATCCGGCGGCAATCCGGGAGACTTCGCGCAGTGCTCAAAAATCAACCTCAGCGCATCGGGCCTTGCACCGGGAACCGACGCCATCATGCGCCCAAGTGAACTGACTTCACGCAGCGGACCCAGCGCGGACGCGAGCTCCGCCGCCGATTCCTCGTCCGTACCTTGTGCCATGGCGGCTGCTCGGATCTGCTCCAGTTCTGTCGCCATCAATCTTGCGGTGAGCGTCGACCGGGCTATCCAAACCTGCTTCACGGTCCGCCTATCCACTTCATCGTTGATGGGCCGGTGAAGTCGCGCGACTTCGATGGAAGCGGGCCTTAGTTCGTCGTCGAGCTGACTGCACAACGATTTAGAACTCGGCACGATCGACGCCTTGCACGCCGACAAGACCGCCGCCGCCTGATCGTCGAATCCAAGCGTCCAGATGAAGAAGTCGACGTCGGTCTCGGTCATTGGAGTCGGCAAATGCAGCTCGATCCGCACGCCAGAATCCGTTGGTGCCGGACCTGCGGTCAGCGTTGATTTCCTCGACTCCGATCCAGCAGATTGCAAAGCCCCAACTTCTCCGCGCGATGCGCCGACCGCGACGAGCGCCACGAACATCGATACGTACATGAGCGTCATGCCATCTCCGCATGCTGAGGACACGGAACAGAGGGTACTGTCTCAGTTTGAAATCACCGTGCTCAAGAGTGCCAAATCGCGAAGATGATGATGAGCAGTGGATCGACCATGAACAGCACGACCAGAGCAAGTCGGGCCATGTCGCGTTTTCGGCGCTCCTTATCATCAAGAGTCGTCACGTCGAACGATGGTAGCTCACCGTGGATGACCGCTCAAGCATCGGCTAGAGTCATCGCATGGCAAAGTCACGCACGTCGCGCCCCCATCCGAACCTCACCGCAACGAGCATGATTGACCGCATCGACGCCGGTGTCGTGAAGCGCGGCAAATGCACGGATCGTCAGATTCCGACA
>JBBQCR010000395.1:0-3585 GCA_038318935.1 Phycisphaerales bacterium | reverse complement strand
GGCAAGAGCTATACCACCAGCGTGGCGGATGTTCTTCTCCACGTCTGCACCCATCAGATGTATCACGCTGCGCAGTACAAGAACATGCTGCGACAACTCGGCGTGACGGATCTCCCGCCGAGCGATTTCATCGTGTTCGCTCGAGAGCAATGGAAGGGATGAGAGTGCCCCGATCATGTCGACTCCGAAACACACAACCGAGGCCGCGGCCCCGCGATCATTGGTCCTTGGAGACACGATCCTCATTCGCCTGACCGCAGCCGACACCGACGGCAGTATCTCGCTCTTCGAGCAACGAGCCGCTCCCGGCGGCGGCGTTCCGATGCACGTCCACGAACGCGAAGACGAGACGTTTCAGGTGCTCGAGGGCTCGGTGCAATTCACGATCGCCACGCCGACGGGAACCAGGGACCTCGTCGCCACAACCGGCGACACTGTCTGGGCACCACGCGGTGTCCCGCACGCTTGGCGCGTCGTCGGCACGGCACCTGTGCGACTCCTCTTCGCGGCGACCCCAGCGGGAGTCGAGCGGATGTTCACTGAACTCGGAACGCTCCCGCCAGGGCCTCCCGATTTCGCCCGCGTGGCTGAGATCTGCGGCCGGCATGGGGTGCGGTTTGTGTGAAACATGCGGTCCTCACTCGCCGGTTCAAATCCAATCTACGGAGTGAACATCTCGCCACGGCACCACATCAGCATTCGTTCGCCGCTGTCGTTCATCACCGCCATAGACGACAATGCGCCGAGATGGAACCGTCGTGTCGAGTACGGCGGCCACGCGCTCCGTTGATCGGATGGCATCCTCGGCGACCGTGCGGCCGCTCTTCGCCTCGACGATCGATCGATGCGTTCCGTGATCGAGCAGGAGGTCGGCCTCGCGACCCGCAGCGTCGCGGTAGAAGTGAATGGGTCGAAGCTCACCGCGATGAAGGCGGTGCTTGAGGATTTCGGTGGCGACCCACGAGTCGCAGAGCGGGCCTCGCAGAGGATGCGCCCGGAGTTGTTCGGACGTGTGGATACCGAGCATCCAACACGCGATGCCCGTGTCGTAATCACAGATCACTACTGCGAACCCGACACCAACTCTGCGACGAGCGAGTCCCACGATCGCGTCGTGTAGGGATCGAACGTGAACGTCGCGGCGCGGCGCTGTGCTTCGTCAAACGCAATTTGAGCTGCATCGACATTTCCGAGCGCCGACTCACACGATGCGCGAAACAGCGCGACGAGCGGACTAGCTTGTTGCTTCTGGTCCTCGTCGAGGACGTCGGCATCGGCGAGGAACGAGAGTGCATCGACATAACGCCGCTGTCGGAAGAGCGCCACGCCAATCGTGAATCGCGCCAGCCCGCTCTCGGGCAATTTCTCTGCGGCAACACGGGCGCTGCTTTCGGCGAGTTGATAATCGGCATCCGTCAATCCAGCGATCAGCGCCGGTGGGCGGGCAACTAACAAGTGATAGTCGGCCGGGACTGGGACCGAGCTCACTTCACTCGTGGCATCGAGCATGTCGGCGATCTGTTGCGCCAAGACCGCCCCGGCCTCGGCTTGACGATCAATCGCACCGAGTCCCAAGGCTGCGTCGCGGGCCGCGGCAACCACCGCAACCGCCGCCGGCGTTCCGGTTCGACGCATGTCGCGGAATGCCTGCACCATCATCGCGGCGCCTTGCTCACGTTCGCCTTGCGCCAAAAGAACGCGACCCAGCATGCGCCGGCAGTTGTGGCACCACAGATTGTCGGATCCGCGGTCCGCGATGCGCACATCAAGCGCGAATTGAAAGTGTGCCCGCGCCGCGTCGAAGTCCGACTGCACCAGCGCCAGCACGCCAGCCCACCATCGTGCCGTGGCTTGGCACTCGCGCACGATTGCAAGCGGATGGGCTTCGAAGTCGGTGATCGCCTCAAGCAGTTCGCGGCACGGCTGCGCCTGGTCTCCTTCGAGGCTATCGGCGTATGGCTCGAGCGCCGACAAGATCGTCGCAACTGCTTCGGGCCGAGGATCGTCGTAGCCGCGGCTCGATGCTCGCAACGCTCTGGTCAATTCCCGCGCCGCAGGAGCAATGACTTCGAGATTGTTCGATCGCGCCGCCAACAGGAATGCCTCAATCGGCGCGGCCAACGATCGGATGGGCGTGTCAAAGCGAGCGAGGTATCCGCCGCGTCCGCTCGCCCGTTCATAGCGCACAATGCGAATCAGTCCGAGACGGACGTGTTCGGCTGATCCTTGTGTCGCCACGATGAGACGGTCGCAACCATCAAGCAGCAGGGGCTCTGCTTCATCCATGCGCCCCAGCGACATGAGCAGGAATCCTTCGAGCGACGTGAGTTCGGCGAAGAGCCAATGACCGGATGGAAGGTGTCGCGCCAAGTCGCTCTGGGCCCGCCGACCAAGCTGCAGCGCGGCCTCGTAGCGGCCAGCGTTTGCCGCCATTTCCGCTGCGAGATAGTGGAGATACGCGACCGTCTTCTCGGTCCGCGCGAGATTCGGACAGCGCGTGTCCAGCCGTTCGACGACGCGAAGCAGCGGCCCCGCTACGGCCGGATCGGCCCAGCGAATCATGGCGATGTGCAGCGATGTCGTGATCGCATCGATGTAAGCGATGCTCTCTTCGGACTCGCAAGTGAATGCGAAGCGTTCGAGTTCGCGGAAGAGATCGCGCTCGATCGCTGCCAACTGCTTCGGCGCCAGTTGCGGGCCGTCGAGAAGCGAGGTGACTGTGCGGCGGACAGCTTCCGTCGTCTCGTCTCCAGCACTGCCGAGGTTCCGCTCGAGGATGGCCACGTCGAGAAGTGCTTGCTCGCGTCGCAGCATCTCGAGTTCATATGCTGGCGCAGCGCGATCGAGGCGCACCTCGACGAGATCGCGTAGCGCAGCGACCATCGCGAGATCATTACGACCATCTGGATTCGCCCGCCAGATATGGAGCCCCGCCTCAAGCTCGCGCTGCGCCTCTGCGGCAAGAAAGAGCGTGTAGTAGAGCCCGCCGAGCTGTTGGCGCGCCAACGCTCTGCGTTGCGGCGCGTCGGCGTACGCGCGATCGATCGTGGCAGAAGCGACGTCGAGCATGGCGCGAACCGTGAGCGACGAGCGCTCGCGTTCGCTCAAGGATGAGTCGGCGCCGAAGCCGAGTCCCCAGGAGATGAAGTCGCTGCGAACCTTCGCGCGATCGGCATTGCGTTCAGCTTCTTCGCGAGCGATGCGCTCGCTGTTGCGGGCAGCGACTGCGGCATCGCGATCGATCGACGCCTTTACGAAGCCTGTCAGCGCCAGCGCGAGTCCGACGAGAATCGCTACCGTTGTAATGCCACCCGCAACGACCGCGACGCGGTTCCGGCGCACGAACTTTGCGGCGCGATACGAAACGCTTGGCGGGCCTGCCTCAACTGGTTCGTTGCGCACATGACGACGCAGATCCGCGGCCAACGTGGCGGCACTGTCGTAGCGGCGGGTTCGATCCTTCTCGATTGCCTTCATCACGATCCAGTCGAGATCGCCGCTCACAGTGCGCTGGAGTCGGCGCAGATCAGTGCTCCGCGCCGTTGCGACTTCAGCGGCGACGTCGCCCAGCGTGCTCAAGCGCGT
>JBBQCR010000394.1:0-3592 GCA_038318935.1 Phycisphaerales bacterium | reverse complement strand
GGGCTTGTTCGCCTCCTTGCTAAGGTCCTTTTCGTCGAAGTCCGAAAACAACGTTGCCTTGAATTGCCAGCAAGTCGGGAACGCGAGCTCCAGTGGCCCGCCAAGAGGACTGCGCACTTCCGCGTCAACGCCGCCGTCTGCGATGTTTACGCGAGTGCTCGTGTTGACATCCGTCGCTGGCAGCCCACGCAAAGAGCCTTCTGCCCGAAGTAGCGCGCTGACGAAGTCGGAGAACGTCTGTCCGCCATGCCCTCGGAGGGCAAAGAGTTCATCGGGCTCAGGCTGCCACGGAAGCTTCACTTCGAGCGCTCCTTGGTTGGGTCGGTGTTAGGTCCCGCCTTCCAAATGGACTGAACATTCGAAGGCACCGATCTGCGACGTGGCCCCGTTTGACCACCGATCCGTTCCGATCCGTCCCTCGATCCAGCAACCCGCATACAACACCACACAACCACACAATGACTATCGAGACAGAACGGGCTCCGCTTGGGCTCCACTTCCGCAGGCTGCCGCCTACTCTCGGTCCAAACTTGTCGCGCGCTCACTGCTCACCCCTGAAGATGTTGGAGCGGTGCCATGGAAGGTACGCCCGGTGGCTGTCGGTCAGCGTTCGGATCCGCAGGTCGCTGTCGAGCATGAGCTGTCCCCGCGCGTCGTGATCGAGCGCGCTTGCGACGACCAGGCGACCGTCGTCGGCGAACGTGATGAAACCACGATCGAACGCGGCATCCAGGTGAACCGCCAGTAGGAGCCCGTTGAACACGTCCAGCCGTTCGGCATCGCTTTCGCAAGCCGCCCAGGGCTTGATGTGGCTCGCTCGCAGCAGCTCGGGGACGGCGAGCCCAGTGATCGCGCAGCGGCCCTCCCAGAACTCAAGCAGGCCCACGCGAAAGAGGTCCTGTCCAACTCGCTGGACCACAAGGCGCTCAGCTTCGGTGCTCCTGGGTAGTGTGCCAGTCTGCTTCTCGAAGCTGTGGAGTAGCTCGTCCGGAAGCGTCTTGCTGAGATGGAAAGCCCGGCGCAACAGGCGATGAAGCGCTGGGATATCGGTGACGGTGCGGCCACCGAGCGCACCTTTGGGCAGCGGCGCAGCCATGGGCGTGCCGTACTCGCCGAGTGCACGCGCGACGTTCTGCAGCGAAAGCGCAGCGATGAAGACGGTGTCGCCGAAGGTGCCGAGCCAGATGCGCAGGGGGCACTGTGTGCTCGCGAAGCCGAGCCAATCACCGTCGCGAGGCAGCTCCTGGTCGAAGCCGTTGTCGACGGCGGCCTTCTCGAGGCGCGAGGCGATGACGGGAGAGAGCGAAGTGGTTATGGTCGTCGCCCCTTCCGCTTCGGGGCGGGTTTCTCGTCGTCGGCCTCCTCCGGGGCGAGCTGCGCGTAAAGTTCGTGGAGCTTCCTTCGGAGCACCGCCTTGGCCGGAAGCATCGTCTGGTACTCAGCGACGAGCGTGGGGGACGAAGTGCGGGCCAGCGCGTACTCAACGACCTCATCGTCCTTGGTCGCGCAGAGAAGGACGCCGATCGAGGGGCGCTCGTGTGGTTTCCTTACATCGCGGTCGAGTGCCTCGACGTAGAAGCTCAGCTTACCGAGATCTTCCGGTTCGAATTTGCGGACCTTGAGCTCGAATGCCACGAGGCACGAGAGGCTACGATGGAAGAATACCAGGTCGATGGCGAAATCCTGTTTGCCGACTTGCACTGGGTACTCGGAGCCGACGAAGCAGAAGTCCCGACCGAGCTCCGTGATGAAGCGGCCAAGGTTACGCAGGAGCACGCCATGGAGGTCAGCCTCTGAGTGCCCGTCCTGCAAGGACAAGAACTCGAGGCTGTAGGCGTTCTTCAGCTCCTCAATGGCCGTCGGATGCGTTTGTGCCACCGCTGGTGACACTTTCTTCGCGCTTGGATCGCTACGCAGGATCGCGCCCGATTGGATCTGGCGCTCGAGCTCGCGGGAAGCCCAGCGCTCCCTGATGGCAGTGAGAACATAGAACTCGCGCTCCTTGGGGTGCTTCGCCTGGCCCAGGATTATCAGGTGATGAGTCCACGGTAATTGTCGCACCAGCGATGCGACTTTCTTCGCTCCGCGATACGCCTCAAAGAATTGTCGCATCCGGAAGAGGTTCGAGCGCGTGTACCCGCGCATGCTGGGGTAGTGGCGAGCGAGCGTGGCCGCGAGCTCATCGACGACGCCGTCGCCCCACTCGGCGTTCGCGATCTTCTTGCTGATGTGCGCACCGAGCTGCCAGTAGAGGGCAACGAGCTCCGAGTTGACGGCCTGGTACGCGCGGTTGCGCGCGGCCTCAATGAGTTCGAGGACCTCGGCAAACCTCGCGTCGTCTGCGGCGAGCTCAGCCGATTGTCTCCGCATTGCAGAGTCAATCTTGGTGCCGGGCGTTTGTCGCGGCACCGCCGCGACTTTCTTCGGGCCGCGGGGTGCAGGCTTCCATGGTGCGCGCTTCGTCATAGGTCCACCCGGAAGAAGCGCGTCTCGTTTGACCGCGCGCTCAGTTCCACCCGAACCCGCTCACGAACGTTCCCATCGGGCGGCTCGGTGGTTGTCGTTACGATGTACTGGAACGGAGCTGTGTCCTCGTCTTGCCCGAGCGCAAAGGCCGTCTCGAACAGCCGAGCATAGGTCCACGGGTCAAGGTCTCCTTCACGCGGGCTGTCGTGAAGAAGGAACGCAGGTGCGGACGAAGACCCTCGACAGCGCAGAGCATCGCGGCGAGATCGAAGAGGACGAGCCGCAGCGAGTTGAGCGCGACCGACCTCCTTCGCCCGCGCCACTGGATGGTTGCGCGGAGGCCCTTGCCGTCCAACGCTATCTCACCCGTCGCTTCTTTCGCGACGATCCGCTTCACGAGGACGTCGAACCACTTGGCGAGCTCCGATGTCGAGTACGAACTCAGGTGCTCGTTTTTCTGTTCGAAGATGTCTTTCTCGGCGTCTTTCGCTTGTTTCTCTAAGGCACGCGCATCATCGAGCGTCTTCACCGCGGCCACGAGGTTCCTTAGGGTGCTCTTGGCAGCCCATGCCGCTTGGCTCTCTTGGGTGGCGCGCGTGATAGCTAGTTGGTGCGCTTCGATGGCGCGCTCGAGATTGGTGACCCGGGTGCTCAACCTCGCGTGTTGTCCGCTGAGCTTCGCAAGTGCGGTCTCATGAGAGGCCACTTCGTCAGCGACCTTCGCCCGGTGCGCCTCGCTCTCCTGGGCGATCTGCTTCGCCGCAGCCGGGTCGGGAAGCTTTGGAAGCGGACACACAAACTTGGCCTGCTCAACGTCGATCGGCGTGTCGTCGTAGGGGCAAGTCGGGTGCTTCGCGCGCCGGAAATTGGCCCAGCCCTTTGCACTCTCCGTCGATAACAACTCCAAGTGCGCCTTAGAAACCTTCACAGTGTCGGTTGCGGCCCCGACCTGTTGTTCGACTTCGGCGTGCTCGGCCTTCGCTGCTTCAAGGGATTGTTCATCCGCTTTCTGCGCGACCGTGATCTCCACGGCGCATAGACCGCGAACGCGTTGGTCGACGAGGCTGTCGAGCTGGCGAACGTGAACCTCGCGCGCGCTCTGTTCGTCTTGCAGCAGCTCCTGCGG
>JBBQCR010000393.1:0-3599 GCA_038318935.1 Phycisphaerales bacterium | reverse complement strand
ACTCCCTCCTCGTCGCAGACGGTCATGATCTTGTAGACGACGTTGGAGGCGTACTCCTGCAAGGTGTAGTTGGTGGAGAACTCAAAGTTGGTCTGGCTGCCGTCGTAATCGATGCCGAGACCGCCGCCGACGTCGAGATAGCGCATGCCAGCGCCCATCTTGGCGAGTTCCACGTAGATGCGGGCGAGTTCGTTCACGCCCGAGTTTACTTGTCGGATGTCGTGGATCTGCGAGCCCATGTGGCAGTGCAGAAGTTGGAGGCAATCCTCCATGCCACGACCGCGCAGGAACTCCAGTACCTCGATCACTTCCGAAAGGGAGAGTCCGAACTTGGCCTTGATGCCCGAGCTGTGCCGCCATCGACCAGCGCCGGGGGTCGACAGGTTGACGCGCACACCGATGCGCGGACGGATGCCGTACTTGTCGGCGTACTTCACGATGAGCCGCAGCTCGGTGAGATTCTCAATCACTGGAATGATCGTGCGACCCAGTTTTGCCGCCAGCGCGACGAACTCGATGTAACGGTCTTCCTTGAATCCGTTGCAGATGATGATCCGATCGGGCGTATCGCCGGTCATGCCCATGACCGCGAGCAGTTCGGGCTTGCTGCCGACCTCGAGTCCGTAGCCGTACGGCTTGCCGTACTGACGAATCTCCTCAACGACGCGACGCTGCTGATTCACCTTGATCGGGTAGACCGCGACGTACTTGCCGCGATACGCGTTGTCGTTGATCGCGACTTCGAATGCGTCGTGGAGATCTTGCATGCGGCGTTGCAGCAGATCGCTGAAGTGCAGCAAGACCGGCGTGCGCAGGCCACGCTCCCGCATCCCTTGGACCACCTGAAAGAGATCGATCTCGCGGTCCGGCTCCTTGGTTGGGCGAACGACGACGTGTCCCAGCTTGTTGACGTCGAAGAAGCCTTTGCCCCAGCCGCGGAGGTTGTAGGTTTCCGCCGAGTCATCCACGGTCCAACCCGGGTCGAGCGTCGGCCGCGCGGTCCGCGGTCGCGAACCGTTGGCGGGCGCCTGCGTCGACGAATTCCCATTCGCAGGATGCGCAGACTGCGCGGTCGGAGCGGCGGCGGTCGGCTGATTCGGCAACTGACTCCCTGAGGGACTCACCGTTTGGGACATGTCGGGGGGGTGCTTTCTCGGTTGATAAAGAAGGAAACGGGGTGTGATCAGCGAAAGACGCTGCGAAAAGTGAAACTGGAGAAGATCCGCGCAGCGTCTCTCCGGCGGAGCAGTCGTTCGTCCGTCCGCACCGTCCCCAATCGGATTCGCAGCAGATTGGCTTCGCAGCGACTGGGCTTCGCGTCCTCGCGGTCGGACACCGAAAGGTCGCCATTGTAGATATCAGCACCTCGTTCCCCAGCCTCGATCGCCAAAATTCTCTCGTCCTCACAGGAAGATGCGCTCGCGAGGTTGCACTGACCCCCATTGTCGGCGCATAGTGGGTGGGTTCCTGCGAAGCGCCCCCGGTGCACCTTCGGGTGCGAGACGGCGTCGCCCGTGGTTCTTGTGGGACATTCATCCGCCTCTGGGAGAGAGACATGCCAGTTCGTACAAGTTGGATCGTGCCCACACTCGGCGCACTCGTCATCAGCCCGCTCGCCTTGGCCGGTCCGGACTGGGACAAGGACATTGAATCGGATGCCGGAAGCGGCATCGTGACCGCTCAGATCATCACCTTCAACGGCGTTCTCCAGACTGTTCAGGGGAAGCTGAACGGCACCGCGTTCACACTCGAGCCTGACTTTCAGGACGTCTACAAGATCCAGATCACCGATCCGGGCACGTTCATGATCGACTTGACCGGCGCGGGCGGTGTCAACTTCGATGCCTGCCTGTGGCTCTTCGACGCCGACGGCACGCCGCTCCTCGGTAACAACGACGCCAACGAGAACACGTTCGCTCCGCGGCTGACCAATCAGTCCAACGCCGGAAGTCCGATCACCATCACCACGCCTGGGATCTATTACTTCGCGATCAGCGGCTTCCAGTCGCAGCCGTTGCAATTCGGCAAGCCCCTGTGGCCGTCGGTCGTCTTCGAGCCAGGCGTCGTCGCTGGTGCCTTTGGCAGTAAGGGCGGCTGGAACGGACAATGGTCTGGCGATGGCGCGACCGGCGACTACCTGATTACGGTCACCGGCGTTTCCGGTGTTCCGGCTCCTGGTGTGGCCGCCCTTCTGGGCGTTGCTGGCCTCATGGGCCGACGCCGACGCCGCGACTGATTCGCTCGGCCTGCTCAACGAAACCCGCCTCGCGGAGCGCCATCGCGCTCCGCGAGGCGATTTCGTTGGCGGTCGCTGGCTTCGCGGCGTTGATCGCGGCCGCGAACGCCGCCTCGGCGCCATCACCATCGTGCTGTGCGACGAGTAAGCGACCGAGCAACTCCTGTACCGCTGCCACGCCCCAGTCTCGTGCCAGCGCCTCGATCGGAAGGGACGCGAGCGCGCTCCTGAGTTCCGTGACGCCTTCGCTCGGATCAGTTCCGGCGGCCGCGACAGCAGCGGCCAGTTCGCACTGCGCCTCGACCGTGTCCTTCACACCCGGTCCCTTCTTGGCCCGAATGATCTCCAGCGCAATCCGCAAGTTGGGCAGCGCGTCGCTCGCAAGCCCGAGCTTCCGCTGCGTCCGACCCACGTTGAGGTGTCCGCGGCCGACGCGGAAGTCGCCCGCAACGGTGACCTTCTTTACTTTCTCCAGAGCCAGTTGGTAGTAGGCGAGGGCCGCCGTCCGGTCGCCGCGGTCCTCCAGTAATCGGGCCTGTCCGTTGACGACCGCCGCGACTTCCGAGCTTTCACTGCCGTGGGACTTCTGCTGGACATCGAACGCTCGACCGAAATAAATCGCGGCCTCATCGAACTTCTTCTGTTCGCGAAGACACGACGCGAGGTGCTGCATGGTCATCGCCGATTCCGCCGACCCCTCGCCGTGCACTCGCTTCCGCACCGCGAGCGATTCGCGGTACAGCTCTTCAGCGCGAGCGAACTCCTTCCGCAGGAAGTGACCGCGGGCAAGATTGTGCAGGGCTTCCGCGATCTCCCCTGTATCGATCAATCCGCGTCGTGCTGCTCCGACGCGACAGGTCTCGAGCACCGCCTCCAATCGCTCGATCGGTCGATCCTTCCCTTCGAAACCGAGGCGGATCGCTTCGACGGTATTGAGCAGCGTTTCGACGACCACCGGATCCATGTCGGTGCGGCGCTTGGTGTCGTCCTCAATGAGGTTGAGGAAGTCGCGCACGTTCATCGCGATGCTGCCCTGGCCGATCTCGGGATTGATTGACTGGAACGTGTCGCGAAAAGATGAAAGCGTGCGCTCGGCGCGGATGCGATTGACTTCAGCCATGCCGTAGAGAATGAGAAGCGCAATGCCGCTGGCAACAATGAGTGTCAGAATGAACGCGGCCGTCGCGGTCGCAGCGCGATTGCGACGAATCCACTTGCGAACGACGTACGCGACCGAGTCGCGGCGGGCGAGAATCGGACGGCCGGTGAGAAATCGCTCGAGATCTTCCGCGAGGGCCTGCGCCGATTGATAGCGCTCTTCGGGACGGCTCTTCAGGCACGTGATGGCGATGATGTCAAGATC
>JBBQCR010000392.1:0-3616 GCA_038318935.1 Phycisphaerales bacterium | reverse complement strand
TCGCAGCACTCGACAACCACGCAGCCAGGTGTTCCGTGAACCTCCAGACACGACCCCGCGCCTTCGCCACATTGAGCGAGACTCGGCCCGCTGAATGTCGCGATCGCGATCATGCCGCACACGATGCGGAGCTTCATCGCTTCGCTCCTTGCGTGGCGGGCGCACGTGACGGAACCCAATCCGAGAGCCACCGCGCGATGTCCAGAGCATCGACGCGACCGTCACCATTCATGTCCTTCTGCGGAACGAGTGGATTCCACGTCGTCGCCGGCGCCTGCTTTCGCAGCCCGCCAGCCGTGTCCTTTTTGGGGGACGGCTTCGATGATTGCTTCTTCTGCGGCGCATCGGCTACCCCACCCTGCTGCGTCTGATTCATCAGCGTGAAGAGCGTGCTGCCCGCGATCTCGATGCCGACCACGTCCTGCCTACCGTCATGATTGATGTCAGCCGTCACCAGCTCGCGCACGAAAAATCCGTACTCGATGAAGATCGGAACCGGTGTGAACGTGATGGGCCCGCCGGGCCCGGTGGTCTCGTTACGAACGAAGGAGACCGAACCGCCGATCGCAGTGCCGACCGCGAGATCGACGCGACCATCGTTGTCGACATCGATCGGCGTCGAGCACCACGCGAAGGCGAAGATGAACGCGTCGGAAACAGTCTGCGCTCCAAAGCCACCGTGTCCGTCGTTCCCAAGCGCAATGACCTTCTGAGATTGCGTGATGAGCAGCACCGGGAGTGCGACATCGATGTCGCCGTCGCCATCGAAATCCGCAAGGCTCGAACCAATGACTGCCGGCGTCTCAGTGCCGACGGGTTGCGGCCGCCAGTCGATGCCAGACGCGAGCCCTCCGTCGTTGCGGCCACGGAGCAGCGTCGCGCGTCCTCCGCCGATGGTGGTCACGAGCGCGTCCGCATCACCGTCGCCATCAAAGTCGGCCATCGCAACCTGCTGCGGAAAGGGAATGCCGCCGAGGTAGGGCATCAATCGCTGCAGCGCGACAGGCGTGAAGGTGCCGCGGTCGTTGCGGGCGATCGAAACGGATCCTGAGTTGTAGTTCACGATCGCCACATCAACATCGCCGTCGCCGTCGAGATCCGCGACTCCAAGTCCGCGCGGACTGCGTTCCAGCGTGATGAACGAAGGAGGATCGAAAGTGCCATTGCCATGACCACGGAACGAGGCAAGACGCCCCTGTCGTCCGGACACGCTGACCACCAAGTCGAGGACGCCGTCACCGTCGAGATCAGCGATGGCCGCGTCCTCGCTGTTGCCTTGGGGGATCGTCAACTCTCCCATCGACGTGAAGGTGCCGTCGGCCGCTCCCCGCATGATCGCGATCCGACCGCCGGTGTCGGGATCTCCGTCCCAGTTCCGACCCGTCACCACCGCATCGAGGTTGCCGTCACCATCGAGATCCGCGAGACGCACCGCAATCGGCGTCTGACCTGTCGGCAGTGGTGATGCCACGAGCGGCGCGAAGACAAAGTCCGCCGCCCCGACTGGGGCGGCGGACAGAAACGTGACGAGAATGGCGAGTTCTGAGGTCCGCATGCTGAGCTTCCTGTGCACTGAGTCCAACGCAGCGTACGCAGGCACAGAACTGCAGGGTTCGGGCGAATCTCAGAATGCCCCGATCGAAAGCCCCAATCGAAAGACCAATCGAGAGACCGATCATCATGCTTTGTCGACTCAGCTCCAGTCGCCGAGCAGAATGGCAAGGTCGGCTGCGTTCACAATGCCGTCGTTGTTGAGGTCGCCGGGCCCTGAGGTGCCCCATGCTCCGAGCAGAATTGCCAGATCGCGGGCGTTCACAACCCCGTCGCCGTTGAGGTCGCCGGGCGGGAGTTGTGCTGCGGCGTCGGCGAGAATGTCCAACGAGATCGATTGAGCGAGCGACGCGCTGCTGATCGAGCCTCCGAACAGCAGATTCGCGATGCCACCCGGCGGGAGGACTGTCGGGAGAGCGAACGCAAGATCCGTGAACGTCAGGGGTGGATCGATGGGCTGCTTCTGATCAAACGCAGCCGTGCCAGTCAGCGAGATCACCACGTTCTCGCCACCAAAAGTGACGGTCCCCGCC
This sequence comes from Phycisphaerales bacterium, assembly GCA_038318935.1. Lineage (GTDB taxonomy): Bacteria > Planctomycetota > Phycisphaerae > Phycisphaerales > SM1A02 > JAEUIT01. The sequence goes on along the minus strand of JBBQCR010000392.1, from coordinate 1,532 downwards.
AGCGGCAGGGCGAACGGAACGGGCGTGCCACCAAAGGTCTGACCGTTGGCTTCGATGGTCGCGAGCAGATCGATCGGCACCGCGGTCACGAAGGTGTAGCTGTTCTTGCCAGCGGGAATGAGGACGCCAGCCACCGCCGGACCGGTCTGCGTCGCGGTCAGTTCCGTGAAGTTCGCGCTTCCAAGCGGAAGCGGCAACGTGCCGATGCTCGGGAAGATCGCGTTGGGATTCTGGGTGTGAAAGGTCGAGTAGGTGATGTTGAGGATCGCGTCGATGCTCGCGGGCGCGCCAGCGAGGAAGTCGATCCCCAGCTCCGACACGGTGAAGGTCAACGTGCGAGTGTCGATATTCATCGCGAATCCGCCAGTCGGAGCGCTGGTGAATGATCCGTCCGCGACGAGTGATGCGCTGTAGCCGATGGGGTTATTGCCGCTCCCTCCGAAGAAGCCGGGCAATGTCTTGGTTCCAGTCGGATTGGTGACCGCGTCGTAGTCGCCCATGAACGTTCCGGCGAGCGGAGCGGCGAGATTAGTGGTGGACTCGATAGAACTCTGATTCGAGATGATCGAGACGTCGTAGTTGACGCCGGCGGCCGAGGCGAGGGCTGCGAAGAAAAACGGTGCCGCGAGCGAGGTGATGGCGGCCGCGCGCAATGAACTGTGCATGTGTCTCTTCTCCTGTCGAACCGGCTCGCCTCGCTTCGAAATGACGCGATCACGACCGTCACTCCAAGATACTCCCGACCCGAGCGAGTACGAACTGATGCTTGTGAATTCGGGTCCGAAAATCACGCGGCCATCAGCGTGCAATCAGCTCATCGAGCTTCGCCAGTCGGGCCTTGTGCCGCGGTTGGTCGGGCTCGAGCAGTTGGAGCGCTGCGATATGGCCGCGGGCGTCGCGATAGTTTCCCTGTTCAACGGCAATCGCCGCCGCGAGCTCACGAATCGCCGGGTCGTACGGATCCATGCGGACGGCTCGCTCAGCGGAGTCGCGGGACTGCGAAAGTTGGCCTTTCGTCCGATAGAGCTTGGCGAGTTCGATCGCGAAGGCGTTGTCGTGTTCCTCGCGAAGGTCCAGTTCCACCAAGTGCGGAATCGCCCGGGTCGGATCGTCGGAGCCCAACTCCCGCTTCGCGAGCAAGCGATGTGGAAACGGATCGACGGGTCGAGCGCGACTGTAGCGATCGACGAGCTCCAAGGTCAGCGGATCGATCGGACTGTCGCCGAGTCGCTTGAGCGAACGCCGCAGTGCGAGTTCAAGCACATCCGGATGAGTTGGATAATCGTGGAGCCAACGACCGATCTGGCCGTCGTCGATCTCGGTTGCTTGCGTTCGGACACGCGGCCACTCTGCGCCGGTGAGGCGCTCGGTCTTGGAATCGCCGGGCTCGCCGATCTGCTCAGCGAGCCGTTGTGCAGTGAGCTCGAGTGCGGCGGCATTCGCTTCCACGTAATGCGCCTGAGCTTCTGGATCGCGCGAGCGGGCCTCAGCGATGAGGTCATCCATCCCGGGCACCGGCGCCAGGCCCCAGG
>JBBQCR010000391.1:0-3638 GCA_038318935.1 Phycisphaerales bacterium | reverse complement strand
GCCGACTTCGGTCAGCATTTCGAGGTCGTATCGGGTGCGCGACAGCAGGCGTTGCGCTTCGAGCAGCTTTCCTTCCGAACGCAACACCATGACCCGGGCGTCGAGCTCCTCCTTGATCGATGCCAACGCGACCGAACGTTGGTCTTCCGGCATGACGTAGTGCACCGCGGGAAAGATCATCGCTCGCTGCTCGTCTGCTAGGACCTCGCCGCTGGTAGCGTCGAAGAGTTGGATCGCGTCCACCTGATCGCCGAAGAGATCGATGCGCATCGCGTACTGCTCGTACGCGGGATAGACCTCGATGCAATCGCCGCGCACCCGGAACTGTCCGCGCGTCGGTGCCGTGTCGTTGCGGCCGTACTGCATGTCCGAGAGTGCGAGCAGGAATTTGCGACGGTTGATCGGACGACCGCGCTCGATCATCACCGTCTTCTTGGCGTATTCGGCCGGTGAACCGAGACCGTACATGCAGGAGACGCTCGCGACCACGATGCAGTCGGTGCGGCTGAGGAGGTTGCTGGTCGTGAGGAGTCGCAATCGATCGAGATCGTCGTTTCTCGAAGCGTCCTTCTCGATGTAGATATCCCGCTGCGGGATGTACGCCTCGGGCTGGTAGTAGTCGTAGTAGCTGACGAAGTAACTGACCGCGTTCCGAGGGAAGAGCTCGCGCATCTCTTCGTAGAGTTGGGCGGCGAGGGTCTTGTTGTGGCTGACGATCAGCGTCGGCTTCCCCGATGCCTGAATGACGTTGGCCATCGTGAACGTCTTGCCGGTGCCGGTCGCTCCGAGGAGGACCTGTTGCGGACGACGTTCTTCAAGACCGCGCACGAGTTCGGCGATCGCCGTCGGCTGATCGCCGGTCGGCTGAAACGGACTCTGCAGGGAGAAGGACGCGCTGGTCATGGACGGGGCGCTCAGGATCGACTCGCGAGCAAGGCTCGCGGTGACTGGCGAAGAAGCGAGATCGCAGCGGGCAATGACGCGAGAACAGTCATCACCAGCATGGTCGCCCAACCGTAGCCGATGGCGAGGGCGGGGAAGGAAAGGTGCGTGGGAATCCCAGCGAGATCACGATGCCAGACCGTGCCCATCGCCGCAAGGTGCATGCCCAGCGCGGTGCCGGTCGCTGCGCCCGCTACGGCAATGAGGATGGATTCGCCGAGCACGAGCCGCATCGGAACGCTGGGCGCGCCGCCGATCGCCCGCAAGACACCGAACTCGTGACGACGCGAGGAAATTCCCGCAGCGACGACGTTGCCGACGCCGAAGCATGCGAGAAAGAGGGCCGCGAACGACACCGACGCGGTGACGCCGAGCATGGTGTTGCCGATCTCGTCAAGAACGCCGCGAATGCTGCGGCCGCTGGAGTAGACGGCGCCCGGAACGCGCTCGCTCACCAGCGTCGCGAGCGATTTGTCGGTCTCCGAGGCCCGCTCGTCGTCGAGCACGAGTTGCATGATGAACGCGTCGCGTGAGCCGAAGTGTTTGCCGACGGCGTCGAAGTCCATGAACACGCAGCTCGCTGCCTGCTCCATGTAGACGCTGCGAATGCCGAAGAACTGCGTGGCGATGTCGAGGCCGGCGCTCGACACCACGCCGACGATCTCAAATCGCTTGTCTCCCGCGATGCCGCCGAGTCCGATCGTCGAACCGACATCGAGGCCGCGAGCCACGAGAAACTGTTCGGCGACCAGTACCGCGTCGCCGTCCTTCAGACGCGGGATCGCCGTCTCCGGCGTTCCGCGAATCCACTCGAGACGGTTGAGTTGCAGAAATCGCGTCGGCTCAAACCCGACGCAGATGACGCTGGGCGGCCCGAGTCCATCGACGCCGAGCGTCTCACCCTTGGCCAGTCGCACCGGGAGGTAACCAACGGGGCACGATGCCTTGACGCCCGGCAAACCTTCGATGATGCGCTGTTTCTCTGGCGACAGGCCGGTGGTGCAGAAGACGAAGCCATCGGCGAACCGGATCCGATCACGGAACTCGTTGAGGAGACTGGTACCGCCCGACCACGTGCTCGTGAGGATCGACATGCCGACCATCAACGCTCCGGCGGTGAATCCGAGGCGATAGGGCATCGATCGCACCGAGCGTACGAGGAGTCCGCGCGGCAACGCCAGCAGCAGCTCAACGCCTCGACCGGCGATGCGCGTGACCAGCCAGAGGATCACCGGCGCGAGCAGAAAGTAGCCGATGTGCAGCAGACCGATGCCCGCCGTCGCGTAGGTCCAGAATCGCATCTGCGTGTCTGGCACAACGAGGAGCGCAAGTTGCAACGCGATGCACGTCGCAGCGAGGGCCAGGCAGATGCCAAGTCCGCGCGGCTGCGGCGGTCGCGCTCGCACCGTCAACGCTTCGAGCGGCGTGACGCGCGAGGCTTGCCACGCGGGATAGGCGGCGCCGAGCGTGCCGGCGAGCACCGATCCCAGGAGCGCCAGTCCGATGCCGATCAAGGAGACGGAGAGGCCGCCGGGCAGAAACTCGCGATAGACCTCGACGAGGATCCACGCGAGAAAGACACCGAGCGGAAGGCCGAGCACGCCGCCGATGATCGAGATCACTCCGCCGACCATCAACTGACTGATGACGAGCTGCTGCCGTGCGGCGCCGATGCAACGGGCGATGGCCATCTCGCGCTGCTGCTCGGTCACGGCGGTGGTGAGACCCACCGCGACGATGAAGGCGCAGGACAGGAACGCGATCGAGGCTGCAAGCGCGAAGCCCAGGCGGCTTGCGAGCAGTTGTCGGTCGAGTCCGGTGGTGACGCGCTCCGCCGGCTCAAGCACCAGCGGCTCCGGGGCGATGTCCTTGTGCCGCTCGCACCAGGCGACGACGTCAGTGTTCTTCTTCAGGATGATGGCGACGACGGTGACCCGATCGTCTTTGCCGGAGGCCTCCGCAAGCGTCGTTCGGGCCATCTCAACGATTGGACGTTGCAGGGCGCCGAGGCGCGGGCGCTTGTAGATGCCGCAGACCTTCAGCTCGACCGGTTCGCCGAAACGCTGGACGAGCAGCGTGTCGCCGATGCTCGCACGAAGGAGATCCGCGGTGCCGGGATCGACGAGGACGTCGTCGTCGCGCTGCGGCCGCGTGCCGCTTTCGAGTTCGACCTCCCGGAACCGGTCGTCGGCGGGCACGTCAATACCACGGGCCTGCACGGTCGCGCGGGCGGGCGCTTCGCCGCGCCCGTCCTCCTCGTGCAACAGCGTGAGGGAACCGAAGAGTCGGGCGCTTGCCGCTTCGACGTCGGGGAGCGCCTTGACCTGTTCCAAGAGGTCCGCGTCGAACTCCTCGCCGTAGCGATGCACGATGCGGGCGTCGGTCGTCCCGAGTGCGCGCGACAATCCCACGGCGACGCTCGTCTCGAGACTCGCCAATCCACAACTCGTCGCGACCACCAGAGCGCTGGACAGGAGAACCGCGACGACGAGGAGAATCGTCCTACCGCGGCGCCCGGCCAAGCTCTGCCGCGCGAAGGGCCAACTCGCTTGCAGTGCATCCATCAACATCGAATGTTCCGGCCAATCGTCCGTCGCGTAGGACGTGCACGGTGCGGCAATGAACTGCCGCGGCCGGCTCGTGGGTGACCATCAGGACCAGGATGCTACGCGCCCCGGCGACGCGTTCGAGCATGT
>JBBQCR010000390.1:0-3649 GCA_038318935.1 Phycisphaerales bacterium | reverse complement strand
TCTTGCCGCTGCCCGTGCTGTATCAGAACCCGACGTTCGCCGTGTACGACCTTCGATGATCACACCGCAATCGTTGCCATTGCCACCGTTTGTGCCGCGCCGCGGATGGCGCAACGGCCATGTGATGACGCTGGCGAGTTGGCGACGGATGCGCCAGTACCCCGAGTTGCCTGCACCAGCACCACGGCTGTTTCAGACATCTTCCGACACGACGGTCCTCGCGCACGGCTACTGGCAACCCGACCGCACATCGCGGCCGACCCTGCTCGCACTGCACGGCCTCGAAGGGTCGATCGAGTCTCACTACATGCGCGGCGTGGCCCAGGAAGCCTGGCGTCGTGGCTGGAACGCGGTCCTGCTGAATCAACGCAATTGCGGCGGCACGGAACACCTGACGCCGAGCCTCTATCACTCCGGCTTGACCGACGATCCATTCGAGGTCATCTCGCAGCTCCATGCCGAGGGACTCCCCCACTTCGGCGTCGTCGGCTATTCGCTCGGCGGCAACCTCACGTTGCGCATCGCCGGCGAGATCGCCACCGTGCCAGTCCACGCGCACAGCCCCATTCGCGCTGTCGCGGCGGTGAGCCCGACGATGGACCTGGCTGTCTGCGTGCGGGCCATCGAACGTCCGTCGAACTTTCTGTACCAATGGCATTTCATGCGCAACCTGCGCGCGCGTATGCGACGCAAAGCGGCGCTGTGGCCGGGCGAATACGACGTCACGCCACTCGACCGGCTACGCACGATCAAAGAGTTTGATGACGCGTACACCGCGCCCCGTGCCGGATTTGGCACGGCAGACAACTACTATCATCAGGCGAGTGCGATGCGGTTGATCGACCGGGTCACGATACCGACGCTGATCATCAGCGCTGAAGATGATCCGTTTGAGCCGCCCGAGCAGTTTCGGCGGCCGGAAGTCACGGGCAATCCGAACGTGCGCGTGATGCTGTCGCGACACGGTGGGCACTGCGGCTTCGTGTCGAATGACGGTTACTACGCGGAACACACCGCGTTGACGTTTCTCGCCGCGTTCATGCCGTCGTAAGGCCGCGCGCTTTGGCGTAGCCTTCGAAGGCTGCCGCAAACTCCGGCCCCTTCCCTTCGTCTTCGTGTTTGAAATACACGAAGACCTCATCCCAGTCGTTCGATCGTTCAGCAACACGGTCAGCCCAGCGTTTCAGGTCGTCGGGCTGATAGCCCTCGTCGCGCAATCGGAAATAGCCGTATCGGGCCGGCGTCTGCATTGGCGTCGCCTTGTCGCCGAAGTCCGCGATGCAGAGTGCTTTGCCGGCGTCGTGCAGTCGCTGATAGACATCGTCGGTGAGCCAGGAGTCGTGGCGAAACTCGAACGCGCAGCGCAGGTCCGTCGGGAGTGTTGCAAGGAACGCGTCGAGGCGACCGAGGTCGCACTTGAGATTGGGCGGCAGTTGGAACAGCAACGTCGCCAGCGCACCGCCAAGCCCGCGTGCCGTCTCGGTGAACATCCGGGTGTCGGCTTCGCAGTCGTTCAGCCGCGCTGAATGCGTAATCCGCTTCGGTGCTTTGAGCGTGTACAGAAATCCCGGCGGCGCCTGTGCCACCCACCCATCGATCAGCTTGGGCGTCGGCATCCGGTAGAAGGTGTAGTTGATCTCGACGGTCCGGAATCGCTCGGAGTAGAACCCAAACATCTTCGACGCCGAGAACTTCTCCGGGTAGAACGTTCCCCTCCACTCGGGATAGTTGTAACCAGAGGTGCCAATCAGAACTCGCATGGGGACGTACCCCCTTTCCACAGGTTTTCCACAGATGGGGACAGGTCTCGACAGTCGAGACCCGTCCCCATGATGTTAATCGCTGTGGAAAAGGGGTACGTCCCCCTTCGATGTTGCTAATTTTTCAGTCTGGTGCTAAATACTTAGCATGGCTCAGCGTCCGCTCCCCCACTCGCTCTCGCGCCGCGAGCGCCAGATCATGGACGTCCTCCATCGACGCGAACGCGCCACGGCTGCTGAGATACAGGCTGAGTTGCCCGAGGCGCCCTCCTACTCCACCGTGCGGGCGTTGATGCGCATTCTTGAGGACAAGGGGCACATCCGGCATTTCGAGGACGGGCCTCGCTACGTATTCGAGCCCGTGGCGCCACGTGCGACGGAGCGCAAGTCGGCCCTCAAGCATCTGGTGCACACATTCTTCGACGGCTCCATCACCGAGGCCGTACAGGCGCTGGTGGATTCAGCCGACGGCAACCTGACAAAAGAGCAACTCGACGATCTGGCCCGCCGCATTGCTGCGGCACGCAAGGAGGGACGGTAATGCTCATCTTCGCCGCCAAAACTTCGCTGATCCTCGCTTTCGCCTGGGTGATCACCCGGCTCATGCGGCGCTCGTCTGCCGCCTCCCGCCACGTCGTCTGGAGCACTGCGCTACTCGCCGTGCTGCTCCTGCCGGTCACCAGTCTGTTGATGCCTCCTCTGCCCTTGCCGTGGCTGCCGTCGCCATCGTCGTCGGCCGAGTTGCTGGCGACGCTGGCTCCCCAACTTGGCGAACGCCAGATCTTCCACGCGGTACCGGCGCCACCTCCCCGTGATCCGAGCCGCTCGGCCCACGAGACCGGGAAGGCCGGTGTGGTGCCCACAGGGTCGATGCTACCCGGCGCATGGCTCTCGCTGGTCGCAGGAGCGCTCGCACTCGGTTGGGCCATCGGCTCGTTGAGCCTACTCGGACGACTGGTCGCCGGCTTTTTCACTCGTGCCCGACTCGCACGCGCCAGCACGGTGCTCGGCGACAGCGCACTCCGAAAGACCACAACAGGCTACGTCCGGGCCATGCGCATCGCTCGGCCCGTCCGTGTGCTCATCGCGCCGACGGAGATGATGCCCGCGACCTGGGGCCTTCTGCGTCCGACAGTGCTCCTGCCCCCGAGCGCGCACCGGTGGAGCGAGGACCGTCTCCGCCTCGTACTCGTGCATGAACTCTCACACGTTGACCGCTTCGACACCCTGACAGCGGCGATCGCGTATCTGGCCACGGTGCTCGTCTGGTGGAATCCTCTCGTGTGGGTCGCCACCCGCCGCGCGCAACTCGAACGCGAACGCGCGTGCGACGACGCGGTGCTGCGTTCGGGGCTAACGCCGTCGCAGTATGCCGACGAGCTTCTGGCTCTGGCGCAATCGCTACCTACTCCGTTCGCACAACGCCTGGCCCTCGCCATGGCCAAACCCCACGGCATCGAACGACGTCTGGCCGCAATCCTCGACGCACACCAGCGCCGCACCGGCACGTCACACACCGTCGCGGCCGCGACGAGCGTGCTGATGGCGCTCCAACTCCCCCTGGCGGCGCTCTCCACCACCCCGGGTCCGACAGAGGCCACCAGGCCCAATTGGGCGGCTGTCGTCGGCGCGCCACATGTGACGGAGAACGTCGATGTCATCGGCAGGGCGCCGCGGGTCGCGAGGGGAGCAACCACTTCCTCGCAACAAGCGACGACGAGGCTCGAACCACTCGCAGGAGGCTTCGGCGCCGGCGCCTATGAGGTTCGCAACCCTATCAAAGCGCCGAGACGACTGGCCGAGGTGAAGCCTGAGTACACGCCGGCCGCGAAGCGCGCCGGCCTGGAGGGCATCGTCGTGCTGGAAGCGGTCGTGGGCGCAGACGGGCA
>JBBQCR010000389.1:0-3661 GCA_038318935.1 Phycisphaerales bacterium | reverse complement strand
ATTCCCGCATCGTCTGTGGCAACCTTGCGCTGAGCCTGCAGTTCGCTGATCTGCCGCTCGAGCGCGGGCGCAACTTCTTGCGCTGCGATTATCCGAGCGCGGCTGGCCCAGTCTCCGGGGATGTTCTTCGAACGTCGATCGATAGACTCGACGAGCGTTCCGCCTTGGCGTGCGTTTTTCGCAGAGAGTGTCATCTGCCGGAGCGCTTTGTCGATCAGGAACGCGGGCGGAACGAGCCCCATCTCTCGCGCTGCCTGGATGCGACCGAGTTCACCGTCGAGTTGCTTCGCGTACGACTGGAGGCGGGCAAGATACGCCTCGGCGTCAGGAGCGGTCTCGATGCGATGATCGCTGTCGAGAAAGCGCGGGATATCGAGGTAGGCGCCGACGTTCTGGATGACGACATACGGCGTGTTGCGCCAGCCTCCAACGGTAATGTCGCCGTAGGGTAGCGCGAAGCCTTCGAGTGAAGTTGCGTAGGCGCTTCGCACGACCTCGACGCTGGTGCGCGTGGCGTGCGGGAGAGCGCTCGCGTCGAACGCGTTCAGTCGATCGAGATCGGCTCGAAGCTGCTGTGCGATACGTTGCTGGCCAGCTGCGGAGCGATCTCCGAGCTGTGATCGGAGAGGGGCTCTCGCGCCGGTGTCGATACCGAGTGACGTCGCCTGCTCGGGGAACAGGGCGAGGAGATTTTCGGCGATGCTGTCGAGGAGTGCGCGGGCGTCGCGCTCGTTCGTTGTCGCCGGCATCAGCGCGTGGTTGCGGTAGCATGCGGACAGCAGCGGGAGAGCGGCGGCGGACGCGAGGGCGGCCACCATCTCCCGGCGAGTGAGGAATCTGTGGATCATGCGCGCGGTACCGGTTGACGACGGGTGGGTTGAAAGAAAGAAGCTCCGAGCGGATTCGTCCCGGGTCAAGGTTTCGGGGGCGAAATGCGACGCGACCTTCAGGCTTCGACTGGATGTGTTGATGACCATCGTGGTGATCTGATCCCACGCCGTTCAGCCGGACTGTTTACGCGGGTTTCCAGCGATCGGGAGGGTGACGCAGAACTCGGTGCGCCCCGGAACAGATGTGACCTCGACAGTGCCCTGATGGCCGCGGACCACGGTTTGGACAATATCCAGCCCTAGTCCACGTCCCTGCCCCACGTCTTTGGTCGTGAAAAACGCGTCGAACACGCGCTCGCGAATATCGTCAGGAATACCCGGACCATCGTCGACCACCTTCACGAAGACAACGTGCTTGTCCCGCCCCGCTTCGACGAACACCGCCCCCGAAACCGGCGCCGCGTCAATCGCATTGTCTATCAATTGTATCCAGACCTGATTCAGCTCCACGACAATACCTTCTACGGTTGGCAGGTCGGGTTCCACTCTCAAATGGAGCGTTACACCCTTCGACGCAGCCTTGGACTTCATGAGCGCGACCGTATCGGCGAGGTGTCCCCCAAGCTCAATCGAATCGACAGTCGAAGGCCTGTCCATGTGCGTGTGTTTCTTGACGGCATCGACCAGCGAATGTACCCGGTCAGTTGCGGATCGAATGCTTGCTATGAGTGCGCCGGCGGTCGCCTGAGCCGCGACGTATCTCAGCGCAAGCGTCAGCTGCCGATCGTCCAGAGCCGAGCATGCAGAGTCGAGATCACTGCACGTGAGTGCGGTGCCGGCCAGCGGATAGGCAAGCTCGGTATCAATGTGATGTTGGCTCAACCACTGGACGAACTGATCCTCGGCGTCCAATCCTTCAATGGAAGAGAGTGACTTTTCCCGCTTCCGAAGCGCCGCGAGTTCCAGCGCGTCAACTGCGGCCAGGGCCGGACCTCCGAGTGCTGCAGCTCCCAACGCACGAGATGCGGCGGCAATTTCAACCCGGCTTGGATCCAGATCACCGGCCGCCCGTCCAATTGCCGAAGTAGGATTGTTGAGCTCGTGGGCCAAGCCAGCCGACAGTCGGCCGAGGGCCGCCATTTTTTCCTGCACCTTATCGTCTGCCTTGAAGGCGCGCGCGCGGTCGAGCATCTCATGCACGCAATACGCCGTGAACTCGAAACACTCGCGAACCATTTCCGGAATATCATCCGGCGAAATCAGCAGCAGCTCGCAGGGTCCAATGGCCACCAGATAACCGCGGGGTTGTTTCGCGGCCCGGGTAAAAGGCAGGTAGCCGCTAACCCGACCCGCGACGACTTCTCTCACCTCACGCTCCGGCCCGTCCTGAGCGGCTCGAACGGAGAACCGGCCCGACAGTACGATCAACAACGCGGGAATGTCCTTACCATGCCGATAGAGAGTCGCGCCATCCTCGAAATGGCGGACCTCGCCGTGATCGACGAGCCATTCGATCTGATCGCGGGGGATCTCCGCCAGCCCCGGCAAGGCGGCGAGGCGATCGACCGGAGAGGAGTCGTTCACGGCGCCCGCAGGCCTGTCCTGGTGACTTCGGCGGCGATCGGGATGGGAAATTCAATCACGGTAATTCAACAATACTGGGAATTCTGGCAACGCGTGAGGGTCGGAAATGACTCTGGCCGATCTCCGCAGCGGCGAGCGTGTCGAACGTGTGCGTCACAGTCACGAAGTTCAGATCGTCTGTCGCGCTAAGGACGGAGTGGGCTCGCGCGCCTCCCGCCTTCTGGACACCCTTCACTTCGTCGTAGACCTTTCTCCACGTGTCCAAGTCCTTCTGGAGGGTGGCGTGAACGCCAAGTGCGCATCACCGCCGGAGCGATCGTTGCCACCACCGCCATTCTCCCGCTCACGATTAATCCGCTGTTCGCAGTCATCTCTGTGTCGGTCTGATCGGGGCTTGTCTTCGCCGGTCTCACAGATACGTGCACGATGGGGATGCTTCTCGCACCTCTGCCGTACAATCGCGTTGGCGCCTGCGCCATCATGCGAAGCATGAGTCACGCACGATGATTGTCCTCGGGTACGCTCTCGCTGCCCTGATCGGGCTCTCGCTCGGTCTCATGGGTGGCGGCGGATCGATCCTCACGGTGCCGATATTCGTCTACGTGCTTGGATTTGATCCGAAGCTCGCGATCGCGATGAGTCTGCCCGTCGTCGGGATCACAAGTCTCGTCGGCGCGTTCGGTCACTGGCGCGCAGGCAATGTGCGACTCGGCACCGCTCTGCTTTTCGGCGTCATTGCGATGAGCGGCGCGTATGCCGGTGCGCGTCTGGCGGTATTCGTGAGCGGAGTCTTTCAACTGACGCTGCTGGCGGTGGTGATGCTCGCGGCTGCAATCTCGATGTTTCGATCAGCACGTCGCGCGCCCACCGGCGCCAATCCGGAGATCGACGAGCGACCCATGTCGCTTCCGTTGTTGATTCCCATCGCAATCGTCGTCGGACTGCTGACCGGGTTGATCGGAATCGGAGGCGGTTTTCTCGTCGTGCCAGCGCTCGTGTTGCTCGGACGCGTGCCGATGAAGAAGGCGGTCGGTACATCTCTGCTTGTCATCGCGATGAACTCGGCGTCGGGTTTTGCCGGATACATCGGCACCGTGCATGTGCCGTGGGCGTTCATGGCAGGCTTCACTACCGTCGCCGTCGTCGGAATTCTCGCCGGCACCGCGCTCGTGCGATTTGTCTCGCAGCGTGCACTCAAGCAGGCGTTCGCCGTGTTCCTGGTGGTTATGGGCACGTTCATTCTCTAC
>JBBQCR010000388.1:0-3669 GCA_038318935.1 Phycisphaerales bacterium | reverse complement strand
ACTTCCTGTATGCCTGGTAGAGGAACGGCGTGACGAGCGGGAGAAAGCCCGGCGTCTTGCTGTAAATCAGCTTCTGGGCATCGTGCACCGCCTGGATGCGCGCGTCGAAGTCGAGTGTTTCGCGTGACTTCTTTACGGCGGACTCGATCTCGGCGTCGCCCATGCCCCGGACGTACGATCCGTCGCCGAGCGGCCCCGCCGTCGTGTGGAAGTTCAGCGGGATCTCGGCGGTCTCATACAACTGGTTTAGCGCCAATGAGCACTGGTAGTTGTGGTCGTGGTAGTTGTCGATCCACGTCGTCAACGGCTGCACATCCTCATCGATTTCGATACCCGCGTCGCGCATCTGGCGCACGAAGATCGGCAGGTGCAGATTGTGCTCCTCGAGGTTGCTCTCCGGGTACATCATCCGCACCTTGATGCCGCCAACCGTCTCGACTAAACGCCGCGCCTCGGCCAGATCATACGGCTGGTACTGGGCAAGGTCGCTGTCACCGAACGCATAGTCGCCCACCGACCAGTGCACGAGGCCGTCGGCGCGCGCCTCACCGCCATACACGCGATCGATGAACGCCGACCGGTCGATCGCCAGCGAGAACGCCATCCGGACGCGTGGATCATCGAACGGCTTCTGGTCGAAGTTCATCGTGAAGGCGATGAAGCTGAAGTTTGGGTCGCGCTGCATCGTGTATTCGCTGGCGAGGCCCTTCGCTTCATCCGCATCGGCTGGCCAGTAGCGGTCCATCTGGCCGCTGACGAACGCGGCGCGCGCGGCCGTCTTATCGATGATGACGCTGGCGTCGATGCCATCGACATATGGCAACTGCTGACCAGCGTCATCCTTGCGGTAGTAGTTCGGGTTGCGGACGAACTTTGCACGTTGGCCTTCGTCGAGCGATGTCATGCGATAGGGGCCGGCGCCCGCTGCGTTCGCCGACAAGCGACCGAGATCGCCGGCTAGCAACTCGCGCGGCGCAATGGTGCTGGTGTAGAGGCCAATGCGGTTCATGAACCACGCGTACGGCCGCGTAGTCTTGATGGTCACCGTGTCGGTTCCTGCGGTGATCGAATCGATGTATTCGTGAACGAACGCGTAGCTGCCGGCGGCCGGCGTCGTCTTGATGCGCTCGAGGTTGACCTTCACATCCTGGGCATCGAGATCGCGTTCGGGCACGCCCATGTTATTCGGCCCGATCGTCACGCCCGGACGGATCTTGAATACGAACGTTTGTGGATCAGGCTGCTCCAGCGACCCGGCGAGATCGAAGAACATGAAGCCCGGCTTGGCGGCCGACTGATTCACCAGCACGTTGTAGACGCGCGGGAAGTACGCCGTCGCCAGTGCGATGCCGAGGTGCGGATCGAAAGTGCCGAAGTCGGCCGCGTCAGATACACGAAGAGTGCCGCCGCGCCTGGGCGTGCCGCCTGAGTTCAAGATCTCGGGCATGTCAGCGGTGGTCGTGACGACGGGCGAGGGGTTGCGGGACGGCGTCGATGACTTCGTGCCACCGCTGTCGCAGCCAACGACGGGGATCGCAGCACCCGCCGCGATCGTAACGCCGGCCGTTCGGAGAAACACGCGGCGCGAGCTACGTGCGCGGGCGAAACGGTCCCAGTAGCCACCCATGATCTAGCCTGTCCATCTCGTGCGCCCTGCGAGAGTGACCACTGTATACACCATCGCGGATGTTGATGAACAAGGGCGGCGCACACCTGGCCAGGCGTGGTGAATGCCAGATGCCGGACAAGGGCGTGTTGATTGAAGCGCGGCATGCCGAGGCTATGCGGCGAGATTTTCGCGCAGCCGGTCGAGCATCTCAGCAATCGCGGCGGGCGAGACCGGTTGCGAGAAGAGGAAGCCCTGCGCGATGTCGCAGGTCAGGTCGCGAAGTTGCATGGCCTGCGCCTCGCGCTCGATGCCTTCCGCGACTACTTCGAGTCCGAGGACCTTCGCTATCTCGATGATCGCGCGAATCAGCTCCACTTGATTGCCGGGCTCATCGATGCCGTCGATGAACGACTTGTCGATCTTGAGAATGTCGAATGGGTAGCGCGCCAGGTAGCTGAGCGACGAGTAACCAGTGCCGAAGTCGTCGATCGCGAGTCGCACGCCGAGGCGCTTGAGACTGTCGAGTACCGGGATCGTCGAATCGACCTCCTGCATCATCACGCTCTCAGTGATTTCGAGGACGATGCGCGATGGGTCGACGCCCGTCTCGCGAAGGATGTCGGCGACCTCTTCCACGAACGTGGGCTGTTGTAACTGGCGGACGGAGATGTTGACACTCATCGATCCGAAGTCGTCGCCGTAGCGCATCTGCCACTGGCGCGCCTGGCGGCAGGCCATGCTCAGCACCCAGCGGCCAAGCGCCAGGATTAGTCCCGACTCTTCCGCGCGAGCGATGAACGCGGCGGGCATGACGCGCCCCCGCTTGGGATGCTGCCATCGAACCAGCGCTTCGACGCCCGTGAGTTCGCCCGTCGAGAGCCGGAACGTCGGTTGGTATTCGAGGAACAACTCAGGCTTCTCGAGTGCGTGCTGAAGATCGGCGACGAGTTCGAGCTTTTGCGCCATCGCCGTGTGCATGTCAGCGTTGTATATCTCGTACCGGCTCTTGCCGCGCGTCTTTGCGATGTACATCGCAACATCGGCGTCCTGGACGAGATCGCGTGTGGCATCCTGCTCGTTGATGAACGAGACGCCGACGCTGGCGCCGATGGTAACCTCACTGCCGTCTGACAAGACGAATGCCTTGCTAATCTCATCGACAACGCGGCTGGCCAGGCGCTCTGCCACTTCGCTAGTCGCGATGTCTTCAATTAGCACGGCGAATTCGTCGCCGCCCAAGCGCGCGACCGTATCGCCAGTGCGCAGACAATTCTGGACGCGCTGACCGACCTGGATCAGCACGTTGTCGCCTGCCGCGTGCCCGTGCGTGTCATTGACGCTCTTGAAGTTATCGAGGTCAATGAACAGGACAGCGACCGAGTCCGGGCCACGCACGCTTCGCTCCAGAGCGTGTTCGAGGCGGTCCATGAAGCGCGCTCGATTTGCCAGCCCCGTGAGTGCATCCTGGAACGCCTGATCGCGTAGCTGCTGTTCGAGGACTTTTCGCTCGCTGATGTCGCGCGTGTTGAGAACGAAGCCTCCGACCGCCGGATCTGCGGTATGGTCGCTGCCCACGATCTCGAACGTGCGCCACGTGTCGTCGAAGTGACGCAACCGTGCCTCGAAGGTGGTCGCCGTCGAAGGCTTCGTCGTGGCGAGCGCGAGAAAAGCGAGGAGACGGTCACTGTCCTCGGCATGCACGATCTCGGACAGCATGCGCCCGACGAGTCCAGCCGCGTCGTAACCGAGGATGACCTCGCACGACGGGCTCTGGTATATGACTGTCGTGTCGGCGCGAATGACCGTGATCATGTCGCACGCGTTCTGCACAAGCGACCGGAAGCGTTCCTCGCTATCAGCGAGGGCGCGAATGACCCGCTTTCGCTCCGTGATGTCGAGAGCGACGACGAGCATGGCGTCGTGGGATTCAAACTGAAACGGGTGCGAGGTGATCTCGACGTCGATGATCCGGCCGCCGATCGTTCGGTGCCGCCACTCCACTGCTTCCGACGCCAGTGACGCGCGACCTGGTACCGCAGGGAGCGTTTCATCATCGGGGG
>JBBQCR010000387.1:0-3691 GCA_038318935.1 Phycisphaerales bacterium | reverse complement strand
GCGTAGGCGTAAAACGCCGGCTCCTCCAGTCCGCCTGAAGTTCCCGGCCACCATCCGACGCTCATGCATTCATGCGAATACGCCTCGATTTGGACGTAGTCGGGACAATTGGGAACTCCGCCGGGATGACGCGGTGCGGGCCTTCCGGAGAAGCTCGTGCACGAGAGATCAAAGCCTCCAAACCAGAAATGCGACGGACTCGATTTGCCGAGGAAGCGTCCGCGGAAAATCTTCAATACACGATCTGCCTGGGCGATGGCATGCCAAAATCGCGCTGCCGAGTCTGGATCGTATGACGCGTGCGTCCTGTCTTCATCGAAGCGGAGTGTGTCGGGCAGCTCAACCGGTACCGGCCAGATCCGTGCATCAATGTTCAACGACTTCAGCGTCTCAACGTACTCTCGGTAGAAGTCCGCGACCGAAACTGGCCTGAGCGGAATCGACCGGGTTGATCCGTCACTCACCCGAATGACGAGCGCGTGTTCGATGAAATCGAATTCAATCTCGAAATTTTGCTCACCGGCCGGCATCACTGACGTCGTCAGTCCATGAGACGATAGGTAGAGCGTTGCGTTCCACCAGTGGTTCTGCATCGGAGCATACGACAGGCGCGTTTTCCCGACGATCTGCGTCAGCCTGTGCAGCGTCTCGTATGTGTCTCGCCAGCCGGCCAGAGGGAGCGATGGCCATTGATCGGGTCTGCCGTGCGCGGGCGGCATGCCTTCAATCTTCGGCAAATGTCGTTCTACGGCGACGCGCGGACCGCTACTTCTTCGAGCCCGGCGTAGCCTTGCCGTCTGGCGGAAGAGTTGTCCACGACGACGAGCCGGACAGGTTCGTGTCCTTCGCTATATCATCGATCGCGTCTTTCGGTTCCTGCTGTTCCCGCTTCAATTCGTGCTGAAGCGCATCATCGCTGTCGCCGCTCGTGTTCGCTGCCTTCGCGCCCGCTTTGTCCTTGTTGTTCATCGTCATTGTAGTCGCCTCGGAAGGTGGTCGATCCTCACCGATAATGGTGCAAATTGCGGTCCTTTCGTACCCGGAATTGCAGGATTCGGAAGATCCTCCAACGCTTCACCGTCGCAAAGAAATCGATTCCGCGTCCGGGAAATCGCGTTCAGAGCATGTACGGCAGGTCCGACGCGCTCGTCGGATACGCGTAGATCATGTGCTTCAGATCTTTGGCCGAGATTCCGAACCGAATCGCGAATGCAAAGAGGTTGATGACCTCATCGGAGTGCGTCCCCAGCAAATGCGCTCCCAGCACCAGGTCGGTGTCGGCATCGATTATCGTCTTGTACATTCCGACGCGCTCGCGAACGCGCCGGTTGGAAAACCAGGTCGTCGTATCGTCCGCTTTAACCCGGACGTTATATCCTTGCGCGCGCGCTGCCTTTTCGGTGAGTCCGACCCCTGCGAGGTGCGGGAGAGTAAAGACAACGCTCGAGATCCCGCGATAGTCGGGCCGCTGATTATTCCCGCGCAGGAGGTTTGACGCGACGACCGCTCCCTCGTGCGAGGCCACCGGAGTGAGCGGCAACGATCCCGCCGGTAGCGCGACATCGCCGACCGCGTAGATGCGGTGGTTGGTTGGATTTTGAAGGAACTCGTTGACTTCCACAGCGCCACGCGGGTCGAGTTGTATATGACCAGCATCTGCGCCGAGGCTCGCGGTGTTCGGCACCCGACCAGCGCCATGCACAACCAGGTCAGCTTCGAAAACGCGGCCTTCACCGGCCGTGTGCACACGAAAAACATCCGACGATCCGACTCGTGCAACTTCGGTCACATCTGATCCGAGGTTGACGTCAATGCCGATATCGCGGCTGTGCGCCAGCAGTCTCTCGACAAGCGCCTCATCGAAACCCGGTAGCGGCGTGCCTCTACCCAGCACAACAATCGCAGATCCGGCGCGCCGTGCGATGTGGGCGAATTCGAGTGATATGAACCCCGCTCCCACAAACGCGATACGGGGTGGAAGGGAATCCAACTCGAGAAACTGTGTACTGGAGGTGAGGAGATCCTCGCCCGGGATTCCCAATGGTCCCGGACTGGCGCCAGTCGCAATGACCACATGCTTCGCCGTAAGCTCGCGGCCGCCCACTACGAGGTGATCGTCGGCGATGAAGTGGGCGTCGCCGTGGAGCGTCTCGATGCCCGCCTCTGCGAATGACGCCGCACGTGTCGCCGGAACCGGATCGGTGAACGTCCGCTTGAAGCGCATCAACGCTGGCCAATCGATCTTCGTGTCGCCTGTAACGCCATGATCGCACATGCGGTTGTGCCACGACAGGACATCGGCTGCCCCTACGAGCACCTTCTTTGGATCGCAGCCGCGCACCGCGCACGTCCCGCCGTATGGCTGGTCATCCACAACGGCCACACGCCAGCCGGCGGCGCGACACTTCGACGCGGGGGCAGAGCCCCCGGCTCCCGTTCCCAGTACAACAAGATCGAACGAGTCGGCCACGATACCTCCCTTCAGTGAAATGTCCCGTTGCTCGCGCCGCGCGACATGCTGGACGCATGCTTGCATAAGGGAGGCCGCATGTGCGTTCGTGCCAGGCGCCGGTCGGAGCAGTTCGCAGTGGAAGAAGTCATAGCGGCTCTCCAAAGTTCCGGGGCGCGTTACGTCTCGAGCTCAACGTCGAGTCCAAGCGCCACGCGATTCACGAAATTGTAGTAAGCGACGACGCACGCAGCATCGTGGATCGCGCGGTCGCTCAGCCCGACGCCTCGCAGATTGTCTACATCCTGCTGCGACATCCCTGCGGGGGCCGTGGTGAGCATCAGCGCATACGCCACGAGCGCGCGAGACCGCGGCGGTAGCACCGCTGCACCTGGATTGCTGGCAAGCGAAGCGACCAGATGGTCGTCCTTCGTAATGAGACGGAGAGACTCTCCGTGATGGCGAATTCAATAATGGCACTCGTTGGCCGATGAGACCGCCACCGCGAGCATCTCGCGCTCGGCACGCGTCAGCTCCGACTCGCCGAATATCAGTTCCAGATAGAGCTGCAGGTGCGCAAGCATCGCCTTCGGGTTTACGCTGTGAATTCCAAGGATGTTGGCCACACTTCCGCGAGCGCCTGCGGCATGGTCGTACGCCGTTTTCAACTCGGAGGACGCCTCATTTTCGGGAACTACTTTTATCCAGGCCACAGTTACCTCCTGTCATTGGTGCGTCTTTGCGCAGCCAGCGGCGCCAGGTCGTCGGTTCAGGAACTTACTATCCTGACTGCGACCTGATCCCACGGAGTGGGCCTGAGAAGCGGCCAGTCTCGTAATAAGCTGAAGTCGCGAGGCCCGCGCGGCGGGTTCCCGAGACATTCGCGAGAGTTCGTCTTCCGATCGTCCGAACAGAACTGATTGTCTTCAGTGTCGCCGAAAAAGGCGCTTCACCTTCCCCGCGTCGCGCGATGGCGATTAGCCGCCGGGTATGCTCCACATGGACGCCGTTTGGGATCCTTTTAATCACGCTGGTAGTGGCGCAGCTCGCGCCAGCAAAAAAGCCCAAACTGCTAAGCGCTTGGCTTATAGCAGTTTGGGCTGATATGACTGGGCTGTTGTCAAGCAGAGGATCTGGCGGGTGAAGTAGTTGGAGGACTTGAGGGTTGAGACGGTGAGGGCCCGGAGCGGCATCGACGGTTGATCCTGCTGATATACGCCGGTTAGAGAGAGCAGAGTCTGT
>JBBQCR010000386.1:0-3692 GCA_038318935.1 Phycisphaerales bacterium | reverse complement strand
CGAAGCGATCGAGCCGTCGCGTTGGCCGTGCTGGTGTCGGCGCGGATGCTCTTGCCGATGTCGATATGGGAATGACTTGGACGGGTCTCGATAGGACTGTTTTCCGCCTTCTTCAGAACCGCGGATCCGAACCTTGTTTTCTCGCGGACTCTTCGTCGCAAGGAACACAACGTCGGTGCAAGGAAGCGAACCATGGCCGCGATGCCGCATGAACCCGAAGCGTTTGGCGAACAAGTGCTCTGCATTCTCAAGCGGCACTTTCCGGAACGTACGGTCGTTCTCGCTGGTCCGATGGATGTGGTGATCGATGGCCGTCATCTCGGTCTCGACAACTTGTTCCGTATGGTGCTTCGAGATCCCGACAACGGCGTCGAGATCGTCGAAAACTACCTTGAAAAGCTGATCGAAGGCGATACGGTCTCGGGCGCGCCGCTGCCCTTCGCGATCGCCAAACCGCGCATCATGCCGCGCATCCAACCGATCTCGATCTTCAAGCATCTCGACTGTGAACAGGTCGCGCACATGGAGTTCGTCAACGGCACCGTGGTGGTCTTTGTGATCGACCTGCCGCAGATGACGGTGAGCATCACCACCGAACAGATGATGAAGTGGGGCGTGACCGCCGAAGATCTCGAGCAGATCTCGCGGGAGAACCTGGGGCGCTACGCTCCCGATCTTTCGATTCAGATCATCGACAGCAAGGAAGGCGGTCGCGCCGCGATCGTCAGTCGTCAGGACGGCTACGACGCCGCGCGACTTCTACTCAACCGGCTGTACGAAAAGCTGGCCCCGGAGCTGAAGGGTGATTTCTACGTTGCCACGCCAGCTCGTGACACATTTTTAGCGATGACGTGCGATCCGCCGGACTTCGTCGAGCGGCTGAAGGCGCGCATCGAAGCCGATTATCGGCGGCTACCGTATCCGATCACGAACAGCCTGTTCGTGGTGACGCGAGACGGTGTGGCCGGGACCGCTGCCTGAGCCGCCGCCGAAACCGGGATAGCTCACGAATTCACGCGAAGCTGACCGAACGGTGCGAAAGTCCTTGCGTCAATGACCGAAGAATGCTGCTCACCCGAACGGTTGCGGTCGATCCCGCAGACGATTCGGGGAACACTCCCTTCGCTGCCGTTGTGACCAAGACTTTCTCCATGCGTACCGATGCTCTTGCGTTCGTGGCGGGTGCTCTCAGCGCCGCTGCCCTCGCCGCCGCCCTCCTGATGCAAGGGCCGGCGGATCTCGCCGTCCTTGAGTCGGTTGGTGCCGAGCGTCTCATGCCTACGGTGCCGTGGACCGTGATGGTCGACGCCCTGCCCACCGAGGATGCCGTCATGCCTGGGCAGGTCGACGCAGTGAACAGCGAGCCGATCGAAGCGGATCTCGTACCAGCCGCGGCCCCGGATCGGGTGTTCGACCTCAGTGTCGGCCTGAACGACTCGGGGTCAGCCACTTCGAAGACCCGATCGGGTATCGGGTCGGGCGCGGGGTCGAGCAGGGAGTAGGATTCCTGACCGCCCTCGCGCGGGTCCGTCCGTGCTGCTTCTCATCGACAACTACGACTCCTTCACCTTCAACCTCGTGCAGCGGTTCGGAGAGATCGAACGCGCGCTTGAGATACGCGTCGTGCGCAACGACGAGATCGATGTGGCCGCAGCGAAGAAGCTCGCCCCGCAAGCACTGGTCATCTCGCCGGGACCGTGCACGCCCAAGGAGAGCGGGGTCTGCCCGGAGTTACTCGCCGCGTTCCGGGGGACGATCCCGATTCTGGGTGTCTGCCTCGGACATCAGACGATCGGCGATCTCCACGGCATGACCGTGCGACGCAACGACATTCCGGTGCATGGCAAGACCTCCCCGATCCACCACGACAATTCGGGAGTCTTTCGCGGACTGTCGAATCCGTTTCTCGCCACCCGATATCACTCGCTGGTTGTGCAGCGTGACACGGTCCCGATGGATTTCGTTGTGACCGCGTGGACTGATCGCGAGGAAGTCATGGGGCTGCGGTGGACTGGACCGGGAAGCGACCGAGCGCCGATGGAGGGCGTGCAATTTCATCCCGAGAGCTTCCTCACCGTCGAGGGTCCCGTGCTGCTGCGGAATTTCTTGAGCTACCTCAAGTGAGAATCGGCTGATGCGATACCCCGCTCATGCGAGTTCCGCCCGAACGCGCCCGGCCTCCGTTACCATCCCACGACTTATGCCGACCGAACCCGCGACGCACGCTGACGCTGACATCTGCCGAGCCGTCCTCGAATCGAAGTCAGACGACCTCGTGGTCCTCAGTCTCCCTGGAACCTCGTACCGCTTGCACTTCAAGCCGACCGTGCCCGCAAGCGCCATCATGACCGCCGAGGGCAAGCGCATTCGCGGTCGCGTTTGTGGCAAGGCCCAGCGCATCCATCCTGCGCAGGCCGGCGGCAGATTCATTGAACCAATCTACGGACATCCCCGCATCGTGCAGGGCACGGTCGCGTCGGTGGACGCCGCGGGCAACCGACTTCTGGTTGAGATGGTGATCCCGGTCTGGTTCTCGCTGGAACGCGGTCAGAGCGCCAACGAATTTGCTGTTGGTCAGATGATCAACATGTACATCGAAAGCGGAATGACGTTCACGCCAGCCTGAGCCTCGCGCCTGCAGGGCTCGGAGTTCAGGCGGTCGGCACAGTGATATTCGACCTGAGGATGGTCGCCTTGGGCTTTCCGTCGGCCGGTGGCTCTGGCGGCTTGGCGGGTGCGCTTTCGGGTTTCACGTCTGGCTTGACGTCTGGCTTCACGTCTGGTTTCGGCGCCGGCTCCTTCAGCAGCACACCGACCACATCGGCGACGTGCGCTGGGGTCACGCCCATCGCCCGGATCTTGCCTGCACGATCGATCACCGTGATCGTCGGCCAGAAGCTGACTTGATACGCCTTCGCGCTGACGCCGCCGTCGTCGACGCACACCGAGTAGTTGATGCCCTTGTCCTTGACGACTGCCGGCACCTTCTCGAAGCCGCGATTGGAATCGTGCACCCCGATGACGACCAGTCCGTCCTTCCCGCGCTCCGCGACCAGCTTCACCATTTCCGGAATGGCACTCATGCACGGCCCGCACCATGTGCCCCAGAACTCGACGATCACCACCTTGCCTGCGAGCTTGGTCGGATCGTGCGCCTCGCCGATCCAGTCTTTCACTTTCAGCGCTGGCGGTGCCTTGCCGAGCATCTTCGCAAAGCGGACACCGGAACCGCCGATATCCCAGAACCAGTCGCTCGGAAACTCGCCCGACGATGCCCTCTGAGCATTGCCGGAGATCGGCGCGGCTGGCCTGGTGGCGGGCGCCCCGCGCGGCGGCGCTGCTATCGCCCCGACGGAGAGCGTGGCGAGGGCGGAAGCGCATCCGATTGGCAACGTCCATGAGCGAGCGGCAGTACGTCGACGCATGTCAATGACCTTGGAAGAGTGGTGAGAGAAGAAGCGCGCCCATCGACTCATGGATCGATCACTTCACCGAGAAAGATTTTCGTTCCGTTCCAGCGCGATTGTAAACCGAGACCGCACCGTTGCCCTTGTCATCGGCGTTGATTCGCACGACTTCGGCAGCGTCGGGGCGCACCCCCACCGCCCCCGACATGGCGCGCAGGGCGTATACCACCGCCACCCCCCCGCGGCCCACCCCAACAGCGACAACCACACGGCCCCCACCCACCA
>JBBQCR010000385.1:0-3701 GCA_038318935.1 Phycisphaerales bacterium | reverse complement strand
GTTGCCCGAATCGCGTCGAGGATGGCCATCGCCGCCATCGCCATCTACCTGCTTGCGCCTACGCTGGTGGTCGTCGTCCTGTCCTTTTTTCCAAACGCCTACATCACCTTCCCGCCATCCGAGTTGACGCTCAAGTGGTATCACGCCGCCTTGTCGCAGCGCGACCTGTTTCTCGATCCCCTCGTCACAAGCGCACTGCTTGGACTCGTCAGCTCTGCCATAGCGACGGTCATCGGAACCTTGGCGGCTCTCGGCCTCGAGCGCTCACCGCTACGCCATCGCCATCTGTGGGAAGGCGTGTTTCTCGCCCCGATCCTCATCCCGACGTTGATCGTTGGCTTCGGCCTCATGCTCGCACTCCTCGATCTCGATGCGCTCGGTACTTGGTGGGGGCTCGTCGCGGGACACGTCACGATCATCGTGGCGTACGTGACGCAATCGGTCAGCGCATCTCTCGCTGGGCTCGACATGTCCGTCGAAGAAGCTGCGCGCACGCTGGGCTCGAGTCCACTACGCACGTTCTTTCGCGTAACACTGCCGCAGGCTGCGCCCGGCATCGCTGCCGGCGCGGTCTTCGCCTTCATCATGTCGTTTGACGAACTGGCTGTCACCTTGCTCCTCGCGACGCCGCAAACCACCACCTTGCCGGCCGCAATCTACGCGTATGTGCAGTTTGATTCCGGCCCGACAGTGGCAGCCATCTCCACGATCCTGCTCGGAATCACCCTCGGGTTGCTCATGCTCCTTCAGCGGGTGGGTGGGTTACGCCGCCGCACCTACTGATCATCCCCACCCTTCGCAGGAGTCGTCGCCTTGATTACCCGAATGCGGCGACGCGCCACGAAGGACCAACCAGCCCTGGAGTCACTATGAAAGAAGCTTCGATTGACGCTGCGTTAGCGGTCTACCGCAAGTCCATCGTTATCGACGCAACCGCGCCGATCCTCGTCAACGACCAAGACTGGCCGAAATGGCTTGAGGGCGGCGTCACCTGCGCCTTCGCAACGCTCACGATCAGCCGGAGCGGCGCCAACATGCCAGGCGTGATCACGTCGATCGGCGGCTGGCTCGCCAAGATCC
Organism: Phycisphaerales bacterium; assembly: GCA_038318935.1. GTDB lineage: Bacteria > Planctomycetota > Phycisphaerae > Phycisphaerales > SM1A02 > JAEUIT01. The sequence goes on along the minus strand of JBBQCR010000385.1, from coordinate 2,621 downwards.
GCGCGAACTCGAATCGGATGCTGCTCGCCACGACTGTTGCCGACATCGAGCGCGCCAAGGGCGAGGAGAAGCTGGCGGTCGTATTCCATTTTCAAAACGGCGCGCCAATCGAGTACGACCTCAATCTGCTGGAGGTCTATCACCGCCTGGGCGTGAGAGCGATACAGCTGACCTACAACGTCAAGAACCAGCTGGGCGACGGATGCCTCGAACGCACCAATGCGGGTTTGAGCGATCTTGGCGTAGCCGCGATCAAGGAAATGAACCGTCTAGGCATCCTCGTGGATCTCTCACACACGGGCGAACAGACGACACTCGACGCTATGGAGGTTTCGCAAAAACCCGCAGCGTTCACACACGCGAACGCCAAGGCCGTGTGCAATCACCCACGCAATCTGTCGGATCGGCAGATGCGAAAGCTGGCGGACGTAGGTGGAGTCATGGGACTCAACGGCTTCCCCGCCTTTGTCCGCGAGGGAAAGACTGCACCGACGCTTGACGATCTCATCGACCATCTGGACTACATCACCAAGACCATCGGTATCGATCACGTCAGCCTTGGTATCGACTACTTCCACGCGCCGAAGGGCGACTACGAGCGGCGACTGGCAACCGGTGAATGGAAGCCGGGGGAGTATCCACCGCCGCCCTGGAACTATCCGAAAGGCATCGACGATCCGTCTCGTCTTCCGGCGCTCGCTCCTGCCCTAGCGCGACGTGGTTACTCGGACGAGGACATCACCAAGGTGCTCGGCGGCAACCTCATGCGCGTTCTTAAGACGGTGTGGGGAAGCTGAGCACGGGGCGCGTTGACGTCGTCGGCGGCGGCGGCGGTGTGCAAGGCCTGTGCATCACTGTCGAGATCGCCAAGAGTGGGCGACGGGTCACGGTATTTGATCAATTCGGTTTCGAACAGGAAACGTCGCACGGTAACGCTGGATTGCTTTGCCCCAGCTATGTCACCCCGATCGCATCCCCGCGAGCGCTGCTGGCGTCATTGGGATGGCTTGCCCGGTGCGATGGACCTTTTTCTTTTGCGCAGCCGCCATGGCGACCTCAGATGGCATCGTGGCTTGCGCGATTCGTGCGCGCGTGTTGTTCGAGTCGACGTTTGGAGACAACCCGGCAGCTCGCGAACCTTGATGCACGGAGCATCGAGTGGTATGCTGATTTCGCGTCGGATAGTCTCGATTTCGGCTTAGAGCGCGGCGGTTGGCGAGCCGTTCGCGCCACATTCGATTGGGCGCGGCACGCCCTTGCCCGAGGAACCGCCAGTCGCGCTCACCGCGGCGTTCAGTGACAGCGCGTCCAAGCGAAAACAGTGAGAAGGCTTCCTCAAAAGGAGCCGCCTTCGGCAGGTTGATCTCGGCCGAACCGTCGCTTTGATCTCGTCTTTGCTATGGCCACCGACAGGTGGCGGCCGCCCGCTCCTCAGCGACGGCTACTTGGGACACACGCGGTCTGGAATGGCGAGCGACTGCGTAACAGCTCCCGGGAGCAGGAGTCCTCTCATCGGTTCAGTTCATCGACTCTCGCCGGCGGAGCCCCTCCCATTCATAGCGACTGTGGGTCACCGAGAAATCTCTCGCGTGGGCGCAGCCCGTCTTGCGGCAACGCTCATCAGAAGTCTCGATTGCGAAACCATTTCATCGGCAACCGTCTTCAGCGTCTTGACGAACACGCCGGAGATCGCTGAAGTCGGCCGGGTCTTCGAAAGCAGCACCCGAGGCCGGCTTTCGATGGCTGGATGGAAGGGTCGCGTCACCAGCTTGGGAAAGGAGCCAAGCAGCATCGGAAACGGATCGACGACCGCGATCCCGCTGCCCTCTTGCGCAAGCGAATAGGCAGAGAGCGTGTGATTGACGGTGAAGGCAATGTGGACGGGCAGCTTCTTCTTGCGCAAGGCTTCGCGAATGGCCCAACCCGACATCGTGTCTTCCGCGAACGTGATCATGGTTTCCTTCGCGATGTCCTTCGGGGCGATCCGGGACAGTCTCGAGAGCGGATGGTCGTAGCGCATCACGCAGACGATGTCGGCACGGCAAAGCTCGTGAACGTCCATGTCCGGCCCGCTTTCCGGCACGTCGACAACGCCGATGTCGACCTGATTGTTCGTCACCGACTCGAGCACCTGTCGCGTCGACAGGGCCTTCAGGTCGAAATGAACCTTGGGGTGCTGGCGGTGAAACCGGCTGATCGCGACGGACACGATCGAAGAGGCCAGGGTCGCGACCGTCGCGACCGTCAGGCTGCCGGCAAATCCCTCACGTATCTCTTCGGTCAGCTGCTGGACCGCGTCCAGGTTGCCGAACAGGCGCTCGACCTGCGGAATCAAGGTCTGCGCTTCCGGCGTGATCAGCAGCCGCCCCCTGATCCGCTCGAACAGCAGCAGCCCCAGGCTCTGCTCGAGAAGGTGGAGGGTCTTGGTCACCGCCGGCTGCGAGACGTGAAGCAGGCGGGCGGCGGCCGAGATGGAACCGGTCTTCACCACGGCGCGAAACACCGACAGATGCCTGACGTTGATCATCGGGTTCTTTCAAACGTTGCCATAACTTTTAGTTTGCGCAAGGGAGAACAAATCTCATTGGACGTCATACGGAGCGAATCGTAGACTTTCCTCG
>JBBQCR010000384.1:0-3704 GCA_038318935.1 Phycisphaerales bacterium | reverse complement strand
CGAGATCGGCGGGAATGCCCTTTGTGAGATCGGCGTGATAGGCAATCACGACGAGCACGGCTACCGCTCTGAGCCCATCTAGAGCGGGAAGATGCTGCGGACGAGACATGGGCTTTTGCAACTCGAAAAGGAATCGTGCCTGCCGCCAGACTTCACACTCCCGCGATGCTACGCCCGTGAGTCCGGCTGTTTATCTCACGGCACCTGTCCGACAATGTATTGGTTTGTTCCGGAAAGATGAATCTGGCCGACGCTAAGGAATTGCGGAACACTGATCGTCCCGCCGAGCCCGCCCCATAGCGGATTGAGATCGAACTGCCGGAAGGAATTGTCGGTGCCGACGGGCGCCCACATGACGTCGGAGACATCCGTCTGCGGCTTCCCATCGAGCCACGTCTTCACACGCCCGTTGTTCAGCCCAGGTGTGCTGCTCACGAGAAGAACCTCGATTGTGTGCCACTCGCCGCGAGTAAAGTTGTCCGGCGGCGGCGTAACGACCTTGCAATCGGGCGCCTGCTGCCCGATGAAGCATCCCGGATAGTTGTGGTCTTGCGGCTCATCATTGGCGACCATAAATCGCAAGTGCGAGCCATAGCCGTAGATGCCGGGGATCGCCCACGTTCTACCACTGAACACCTCGAACAGCTTCAACACGTTACTCGGGTTCTGTACCCAGTTGGCCGAGAGCTTGATCTGCGCTCGCAGATAGACTGAATGCAGCGGCGCGCGGGCGTGCAAAGGGAGATAGAGATGACCCACTCCGTACGTGCTACGAGCAGGCTCCACGACGGGACCGTACTGCATTTGCATCACAGTGTTCTGCAGACTGGCGTCCCACACGAACTGTTGGGTCGGTGTGCTCGTCGGTATCCAGGCACCAAGGGAATGACCGTCCCAATCCTGAAGCGTAGCCATGGTCGTCGGTTCGTGGCTCGTCGGGTTGGTCACCACTGGCGGCGGCGCCGCGACAGTCGAGACGGTAACAACAGAGGTGTCCGCGACGTCGGATGCGGTGGCGATGATGCGCACGGAACCCGCGCTCACCGCCGTGACCAATCCGGTTGCCGACACGGTCGCGAGATGCGTATCGCCGGAGGTCCACAGAGTCGCGTGGTCATGCAGGGCGCGGCCCGTCGACGTCGCGATCGTCGTCGTCAACTGAACGTTCGATCCGACCGGAACGGCTGCACTCCGCGGCGACACGTGAACGACGGCCGGAACACTGTCTGTGACGTCGACGGAGACCCTTCCCGCGACTGGGCCGTTCGTCGCGTACAGCCACGCGGTGCCCATCTTTCTTGCGCTCACCACTCCGTTGCCACTGACGGTGAGAATGGAGTTGTCGCTCGAGAGCCACTTTACGGTCACTCCGGAGATCGCCTCGCCGGAAGCACTGGTCGGCGTCGCGACCGCATTCTCCACCATCCCGACTTCGAGACTCGGCGCGGGCAGCTTTACGGCGACGGCGGAGATGCTCGACGACGTTGGTGTGGAGGGATCGGTTGGGTCGCCACGATCGACGCAGGCGTTGAGCGAAAACGCGATAGACGCAACGAGCACCGAGAACACGCAGGATGAGCCACGCATGAGAGACCTCTACTTCGAATCCGTTCGGCGGCCCGACTGGCGTGGTGCCCCACTGCGGGAGCACGGTAGCCTCGTGGCTTTGCGTCGCCGGTTTTCACCGGGTTTGCCTTTCTCGCGGGCAAGAGGCCCTAGCGATCCATCTGAAGAAAATCCTAATCCATTAATGCCGAGCGAGGGCACTCAGCGCAATAGGGACGATGCCTCGATGGATGCGTCACAATCGCAGTCGCGCAGCAACGTTTCGCTATATGGCGGCGTGCGACTTGGGCCGTATTGCCCGCATCGCAGTCCAATTTCTGCTACCCGCACTCCGGATGCTGCGGGTCGTGACTGGCTACATTGGCGCCCTCAAAGCTCGCTGCCACATGCACATCGCGGTTCGATCACGCGATCCAGCGCTCCTTCCACGCCTGATACATGAGCACCGCCCAGAGCTCGTTCGCGTCCTGATTTCGCCCCGCCTGAAAATCATCCCATCGCTTTCGAATGATCGGAAGGCGGAGCTCTCCGCTCTGATTCCGTTTCGTGCCGAAGATCATGTCCTCGGACCAACCTCGCAGTGGGCCCCTCAACCAGTGTTCCACCGGCGGTGAGAATCCCATCTTCGGCCGGTCGACCAGCGCGCGCGGCATCCTGCGATAGAGCACCTGTCGCAGGATCCACTTGTTCTGACCATCGCGATACTTGAGCGCGTGCGGTAAACGCCAGCTGAATTCGACGACGCGATGGTCGATGAGTGGCACGCGCACCTCGAGACTCACCGCCATGCTCGCGCGATCCGTCTTCGCGAGGAGGTCGTCGGGGAGATACGTCGCCTGATCCGCGAGCATCATGCGATCCATCAGATCTGCCGGCTCGCTGCGTTTCATGATCGCGTCGACCTGGCCGGCGGCGCTCGAGCCGTTCACGACGACGGACTCGGGGTGCTGCCACGCAGACAGAAGCGACCGATACATCGTCGCTTCCGAATCGGCTTCCAGCAACTTGCCGATCTTGTACATCTTGTCGCCACTGCGACGCATCGGTTGTCGCAGCATTCGGCTCGCGCCGCCGATCGTCCGCTCCCACATCGCGGCGGAGATCGCGCCGATCCCCGCGGCCGCAAGCTTGCGCGCAGGGCGCGGCACGCGCTGCATCCAGTTGAGGATTCGCTCGCCATCGAGATATCGATGGTAGCCCGCGAACAGCTCGTCGCCGCCGTCTCCCGCCAGCGCGACCGTCACCTTGCGGCGCGCGAGCTCGCACACGAGAAAGGTCGGAATCTGCGAGGCGTCGGCGAATGGCTCGTCGAACATGTCCGGCAATCGGGGAATGACCTCGAGCGCATCCGCACCGGTCAGCATGAGCTCCGTATGACTCGTGCCGAGATGCTTCGCGACAGCCGCGGCGTGACGCGATTCATCGTACTGTCCCGCGTCGAACCCGATCGAGAATGTCTCGACCGGCGTAGACGATGCCTCCTGCATCATCGAGACGATCGTCGACGAGTCTATGCCGCCGGAAAGCAGCGCGCCGAGCGGAACGTCGGACTGCATCTGCAGCCGGACGGCGTCCAGGAGCAGGTGATCCAGATCGGCGATCGCCTCGTCGTCGCTCCCCGTGTACGGATCGGCCAAGCCCCTGCGCGCTGCATCCGCGGGCGACCAGTAGGGCACTGGCGCGGGAAGAGAAGCACGTGGATCGGTGATCGTGAGGATGTGCGCGGGTGGAAGCTTTACCGCATGGCGGTAGATCGTGCGGGGCGCCGGAACGTAGAGGTAGCGCAGAAAGCCGCTCAATCCTTCTAGATCGATCTCCGTATCGAACGCCGGTCCGGCGCGCAGCGCCTTGAGCTCGGAGCCGAAGCTAACGAGTCCATCCTTCGCGTAGATGAACATCGGCTTGATGCCCAGCTGGTCGCGGATGAGCGACAGGGAGCGGCGTTCGCCATCCCACACGGCGATGGCGAACATGCCGAGGAGGCGAGGTACCGCCGTGTCGATCCCCCATCTTTCGAAGGCGCCGAGGATGACTTCGGTGTCGGAGTGGCTGCGGAAGCGCATTCCGTCGCGTTCCAGCTCGGCGCGGATTTGCAGGAAGTTGTAGATCTCGCCATTGAATATCATTGTGTAGCGTCC
>JBBQCR010000383.1:0-3706 GCA_038318935.1 Phycisphaerales bacterium | reverse complement strand
CGCCACCGGGGCATCTCGATGACCCAGTTGTGCGCGGGACTGGTTCGAAGGGCATTCGCCCGCCAGCGACCGGTTGCCGCAGGATGACAATTCCCGCGAATCACCGCAGCGAGCCGAAAGAGGTAGTGTGCGTTGTTTGCGCGGATAGGAAGTCCGCGCGCAGCCACCCCCGACGGATCGCCATGGCTCGCCCAAGCACGAAGAAGCACTCGTTCGCGTCGTTCGTCCCCTCGCTGCAATCGCTGCGGATGATCGCGATCGGCACGTTCTGGGCCGCTGCGATCGTCGGCATTGGGATCGGGGTTGCGCGCGGAGTCCCCCGCTTGCGGGCGCTCGCCGAAGCCCGAACAGTCATTGATCCCGCAACGATGCGAGTGACGTTCGTCGGGGTTCCGGCGTGGATGCCGGCCGGCACCGTCGACACGCTTGGCGACGCCGCCAGAATCGCGATGGGCTCCGTTGGTCCGAACGTCGCCGGCTCGTCGGTCAGCGCGCTCAACGGTGACGCCCTGATTGTCGTCCACCATCAGATGCTCGCCAGCGGCTGGTTCGAGCGCGTCGAGCAGGTGCGTCGCAGCGCCTTGGATGAGATCACGATTGTCGGAGAGTTCCGCACTCCCTTCGCGATGGTTCGCGTTGGCGAGGACGATCACCTGATCGATGTTCGCGGCTTGCGCCTTCCTCTCGCGTACTCAAACACCAGCTCGCTCGCTGGTGCCCGACCAGCGCTCCCCCTGATCGTCGGTGTCGCGATGCCCAAGCCCGCCGAACCGGGAACACCGTGGCTTGGCACGGATGTCCGCGCTGCGATCAATCTCGCCAAACTGCTTCGCGACCGACCCTGGTTCGCCTCCGGCCAGGTCCGATCAATCGACGTTTCCCGATTCAAGAACGAACGCTTGCTGGAACTCGTGACCGATCGCGGAACCCGGGTTGTTTGGGGCAGCGATCCCAACGACCGCTCGCTCGGCGAGATGCCTGCCGAGCGAAAGCTCGCGTGTCTGGATGCTCTGTATCGCGATGCCAAACGCATCGACGACGCCTCGGGTCGCACGCTGGATCTTCGGTTTGATGTGGTCACGCTTGCTCCAACCAGCAGCGCCGCCCAGGACATCCCGTCGACGCTGACCGCGTCCGCTCCCTGAGCGCCATCGCGAGTTCGTTGATCGACGCGAGTCATTCGCATGATTCGATACGATGGAATCCGCCGCGTCCGGCGGCGATTGCCATGCATCCCACGCAGCGACTTTCCCGACCCACTCCGCCACGCGGCCTGATCTTCCTCGCGTTTGCGTGGCTTCTGTTGAGTTGGGGAATGACGTTGGGGATCCGTCCCCCGGTGCAGGCACACGCGGCGTCGTACATGCCCGGGGTACGAGACATGCTCCTTCTGATGGTGGCAGGCGTCGGCATCGCGTGGCCGCTCGCCCGACTCAGCGGGCCGTGGCGAGCGTGGCCGATCCGTCAGTCGCTGCTTGATCTCACGGTGCTGCTCTGTCTGGCGCAAGTGGTCGTGTGGCCGCTTCGGCTGGTGACCACATGGCCAGCCTGGCGATCGGCATCCATCGATCTCTGTTTCTGCGGATGGGCACTCGCTGCAGCGGCGGCCGTCGCAACCGGCACGATTCCCGCTCGCCGCGGCACCAGCGTCCTTCGCACGGGCTCGATGATCGCCGCGGTGCTCTTCGTTGGTGGAGCTCCACTCTTCACCTTACTGTCTGGCGGGCAATTGCCCTTCGCGGTGCGCCCATCCCCTGCCGATGACCCGTCGTGGTGGACGATCGCGTCGTTCAGTCCGTTGACAGCTATGAACCTCCTGACTGGAGGCGGCGCGATCAATCCCAGCAGCGAGGAATGGGGGCTCGCGCTCGTTGGTTGGTGGGTCGCCATCGCAGCGTGGATCGTCGCCTTTGCCGTCGGTGCCGTGGTTCCTCGCGTCGATGGCCGCAAGGCCCGACACACACGAGACGCCGAATCGGATCCCGCCGAGCCACCGCCCCTCGACGCGTCGGCTGGCGAGTGATAGGACGGGCAGCTATCCTCCGCAGTCGTACTTGCAGGGTCCCGGTCTCGCAGGCGAGAGCCTCGCCCCCAGCGCAAGCTCCCTCACTCCACCTTGTCGCGTCTTCGACGATCTCGCGGGACGATCGTCGGTTCCTTCACCCCCTCGCAGTCGTCCGCCATGAACTTCATCACCGCCGAGGAAAAGGTCCAGCTCGAGAAGCTCCTCTGGGAACTTCGCGCCACCGAAAAGCAGCTTATCCAGCGCATTCAGGACGCCCGGGCCTTGGGTGATCTGCGGGAGAACGCCGAGTACCACGCAGCCCGCGAGGACAAGGCGATGAACGCAGCGAAGATGAAGGAACTCGAGTACCGACTGGCGACCGCCCAGATCGCCGGCGACATGGCTTTGCCAACGGGCATGGTGTTCGTCGGAAGCGTCGTTCGCCTCAAGGACGTTGACCGAGGCGACGAGGATCTCTACAAGCTCGTCGGTGAGGCGACCGGTCGATTCGATCTCGACTACATCGAGGTCACGACCACCAGCCCGATGGGCGTAGCGCTCATGAAAGCCAGCATCGGCGAGACCGTCCGCGTCGACCTGCCTCGCGGCGAGAAGCGATTCGAGATTCTCGAGATCGTCGCCTGAAGATTCGTTTTTCCGCTCCGTAGCGCCCTTCGGCGCACACTCGCTCTCGGTGGGCGAGGCATTCTGCGCCGTGATTGATCGCAGCGCTCCGTCACTTGCGCTCGATCAGCAGTCGCTGACCGAGGGCGATGTCCTGTCGCGTTTCCTTGGTTCCGTCAGGCCACGTGAGCTCCAGCGAGACCGCGGTCGAACCGATCGGGAAGCCCACATGGAGTTCTGGCGCCAGCGTCGACTGGAAGGGACCTCCGCCCCAGAGCCAGCGGCGCTGCACACGTTCGTTGCCGCTAGCGTCCTTCGAGCGGACCACGAGCGTACTACCGATCGCGTGACGATTGCCGATCTTCGCCCGCCCGTCGCGAGGCTCAACGATCAGCCAGTCCTTCGCCGGCACATGGTCGTTTCGAACAACTCGCAACGGGCCGTTGAGCTCCGCGATCACGATGTCCACGTCACCGTCGCGATCAAGATCCGCGAGCACCGCGGTCCGATCGCGATGCGGCTCCAGCTTCCAGGAACCGGCTTCGCTGACGACCTCAAATCGCTTGCCGCGGCGCTCCATCAACAAGGGTCGCTGCTCGTACTCGGAGTCCATCGCCTTCTTCGTCGCTTGCGGATAGACGTGGCCGTTCACGACGATCAGATCCTCATCGCCGTCGTGATCGAAGTCAACGAACGCCGCGGCCCAACCGAGCAACGGACGACTCACCGCACCGAGTCCGTACTGACTCGTCCGGTCGTCGAAGTAACTACCGTCGAGGTTGAGATGCAGGGTATTGGTGTCGCTGGAGAAGTTGGTGGTGAACAGATCTGGCCGACCGTTCCCGTCGACGTCGGCGATGCCGATCCCCATCGTCGCCTGCTCAAGCCCTTCCATGTTCGTCGCGACACCGCTCTTCATCCCCTCTTCGACGAACGTCGGAATCATCGCGCCTTCCACCGACTTCACGCCGAGATTCCGAAAGAGAAAGCTGGACTGGCTGTCGTTGCCCACGAAGATGTCGGGCTTGCCGTCGCCGGTAAGGTCGAGGATCGCGACATTGAGGCCATAGCTCGGCT
>JBBQCR010000382.1:0-3739 GCA_038318935.1 Phycisphaerales bacterium | reverse complement strand
CCCTCGCGTTCGTCCATCTCTCGGCGGACGATCTCGCGTTGCGGCTTGCACGAAAGCGCATCGACCTGTGGCTGCTTCCGCCGGGAGTGACCGTCAATCGGATCGGCGAGAGCACCGATACTTCGCCCGTCGTGCGCTTCGCCGTGCAGGAGCGCGGCAAGTCGCAACGCTGACGCGAGCGACGAAGATCGCTCAGGACCACTCTGTCGCGTGCCACTGCTTCTTGCCGCGGCGCAGCAGGACGCGTGAACCTGGCAGCAGATCCGCTGACGTGAGCGCCCGATCGGCGCTGACCTTTTCGCCGTTGACGCTGACGCTGCCGGCTTGGAGAAACTCGCGAGCTTCGCGCTTGCTGGTGCAGAGCGAGGTTTGTGGAAGTAGATCGACAAGCGAGACACCGGCATCAAGCGATGCCCGAGCGTGTTGCGTGCGCGGCACTTCCGCGAAGACCTCGCTGAGCATGGCCGCATCGAGCGACCGAATGTCGCCATGAAAGAGCGCTTGGGCCGCAGCTTCCGCCCGCGCGACTTCGGCCTCCCCGTGATGAATGCGCGTGACCTCGCGCGCCAGCGTGCGTTGTGCCAATCGCTCGTGGGCCCTTGTTTCTGTGGCTTCGTCGAGTGACTCGATGGTCGGTCGATCGAGGAAGGTGTACCAACGCAGGAAGTTTCCGACATCGACGTCGCTGGCGTTCAGCCAGAACTGATAGAAGGCGTACGGGCTGGTGCGATGAGCGCTGAGCCAGAGGGCGCCACTTTCAGTCTTCCCGATCTTGCCGCCGTCGGCTTTGGTGACCAGCGGCGCGGTGACGCCGAAAGTTTCGGGCCCGTGGCCATCGGCGCTTCCGTCGTGCGAACGATCGCAGCGACGAATGAGATCGATGCCCGCGACGATGTTGCCGAATTGGTCGCTGCCGCCAAACTGCATCGTGCAGCCGTGATGGCGACGCAGATGCAGGAAGTCGTACGCCTGCAGGATCATGTACGAGAACTCGGTGTAGGAGATCCCCTGCTCGCGGGTGTTGAGCCGCGTCGCCACCGATTCCTTCTGAATCATCATGTTGACCGAGAAGTGCTTCCCAACGTCACGCAGCACTTCCAGGAAGCCGAGCTTCCTCAGCCACTCGCCGTTGTCGATGAGTGCGGCGCCCTTGGGGCCGAAGTCCAGCACGCGTCCAAAGATGTGCTTGATCGATTCGACGTTGGCCGCGATGGTCTCGACAGTCTGCAGTTGACGCTCGGCACTCTTGCCGCTCGGATCGCCGATGAGCCCCGTGCCACCGCCCACCAAGGCGATCGGTCGATGACCGGCCCGTTGGAAGTGGGCCAGAATCATCATCGGAATCAGATTGCCGATGGTCAGGCTGTCTGCGGTCGGATCGAATCCGGCATAACCGATGCGCTGCCCGGCGGCGAGGTACGACGGAATTCCGTCGGACGTCGTCTGATGCAGAAGCTTGCGCCACCGCAGCTCTTCGAGAAAGCCGCTGGAGATGCCGGTCACGGGAGAAGTCATAGCGCTGGCAGCTTACCGGGATGCAGCGAGCACGCCCGTCCGCTTCTCGACGACCGCAATCAGATCCTTCCACGACTTGATGAACGAGTCCCGGCCTTCGGTCTGCAGCTTCTGGGCCACGGCCGCGAGATCGACGCCTGCCTTGGCGACTTCTGCAAGCGTGCGCTCAGCGGCGACTCCATCGGTCGGTACGAGATCGCGCAGTGAACCCTGCTGGGCAAAGGCCAGCAGCGTCTCTTCGGGAATGGTGTTCACGGTGTTAGGACTGGCGAGCGCGTCGACGTAGAGCGACGCCGGAAGTGCAGGGTCCTTGGTGCCGGTGCTCGCGTACAGCAGTCGCTGCGGCATCGCACCCTTGGCGTACAGCGCAGCAAAGCGCGGCGTGCTGAGGACATCGAGATAGGCTTTGTAGCATTGGCTACCAACGGCGATGCCGGTCTTATTCTGCAGCGCCGGCGGGAGAGCGGCCGAGGTTGCGCGATCCCATCGCGAGACGAACAGACTTGCGACGGACGCTACATCAAGCGACTTGCCCGCCGCGGCACGGCGTTCGATGCCGCAAAGATACGCCTCGGCCGACGCGAGATACTGTTCGCGCGAGAAGAGGAGCGTTACGTTGATCGGAATGCCGGCGAAGATCAGCTCTTCGATCGCCGGGTTGCCCTCGGGCGTACCGGGCACCTTGATGAAGAGGTTCTTGCGATTGGCCTTGGCGAAGAGCAACTTGGCCTGCTCGACGGTCGCCTTGGTGTCGTTGGCGAGCATCGGCGAGACTTCGAGCGAGACGAATCCGTCGATGCCGCCGGTCCGGTCATGGATCGGACGAAACAGATCCGCCGCCCGCGTCAAATCGGCGATGGCGAGTTCGAAGAAAATCGCTTCGGGGCTCGTGGAGCGAGCCGCGACCGAACGGATCTGGGTGTCGTAGTCGCTGGAGCCCGAGACCGCCTTCTCGAAGATCGTCGGGTTGCTGGTCAGCCCGGTGACCGAGAGGTCACGGATGTAGCGGTCGAGCGTGCCCGAGTCGAGCAGCGCGCGGGTGATGTTGTCAAGCCACAGACTCTGTCCGACGTGATGGAGGCGGGCGGTGACGAGCTGCGGCTTCTGGATGGGATTCATGGGTGAGCGCTCCTCGATGGGTCGGCCAAAGCGTAACGGGTCAATCGGCGATCGGTGGGTGCGGATCGATCCCCGATCGGCAATCGATCACGATACGCTGCCTTCGCCGACACAAACTCGAGGCGGAAGCCACGGCTGGCAGGGCCGCTCGAGTTCCCACACGGCGCTCGGAACCACGCATGGCCACACGAACGGCGACACGAACGGCGGCACGAACGGCAGGGGCAAAGCCCGCGAAGCGGACAACCGGCCCAGGCAACTCCTTGGCACGATCGTTTGACCCGACCGCGGCACCCGCGTGGAAGTCACTTCGCTCGCAGGCAACCAAGGTTGGCAAGGTGACTCTGCGGGAGCTCTTCCGCACCAATCCCAAACGAGCGGACACGCTGGCTTTTGAGACGCTTGGCATGCGTGTCGATTTCTCCAAGCAGCGAGTGAACGATGCGGTGCTCGCATCGCTGTTGGCACTCGCCGACGAGGCGGGCGTTCGTGAACGGACGAAAGCGATGTTCGCCGGCAAGCGCATCAACGTGACCGAAGATCGGGCGGTGCTGCACGTAGCGCTGCGGGCTCCGCGCGACGCGAGCATCGTGGTCGACGGCGAGAACGTCGTGCCCAAGGTGCACCAGGTCCTGGATCGGATGGCATCACTTGCCAAGCGACTTCGTGCGCGGACCTGGCTCGGCCACACCGGCAAGCCGATCACGGCGATCGTCAACATCGGCATTGGTGGTAGCGACCTCGGGCCGGCGATGGCGTATGACGCGCTGCGGAGCTTCGCCGATCGCGGACTCACCTGTCGATTCGTGAGTAACGTCGATCCCAGCGATTTCGCTGAGGTGACGCGTGATCTCGATCCGCAGACGACGCTCTTCGTGGTGTCGAGCAAGACCTTCACCACACTGGAGACGATGAGTAACGCCAACGCCGCGCGGGCGTGGAGTCTCAAGGCGTTCAAGGGCGACGTTGCGGCGGTGGCCAAGCACTTCGTCGCGGTGTCGACCAACGCCGAAGCGGTCGCCCAGTTCGGCATTGATACCGCGAACATGTTCGGCTTCTGGGACTGGGTCGGCGGCCGCTATTCGATGGACTCGGCGATCGGACT
>JBBQCR010000381.1:0-3764 GCA_038318935.1 Phycisphaerales bacterium | reverse complement strand
AGAGGCGATGTTCGCCGGGCGGCTCGGCGCGAAGCTGGCGCCCGCGACGAGTCCGGCGACAAGCGTTCCGAGCGCGAGGACAATGATGCGGGGGGATCGGATGGCTGATTGCATGGGTGATTTCGCTTGGCTCGCGGCGCCCCGTCAGAAACTCCACTGGCCGCGGTTGTCGTCTGGTGTCGTCTTAGGGATCGCGGAGACTCAGGTGCGGTTGTTGATGCGGACAATCACCTTCTCGGTGATATCGACGGACTTCCGGTCGGCCCACAGCACGCGGAGCGTTCCGATCTGCTGCTGGACTTGCGACTCCTTGGGCATGTTGACCTGATCGCTGGTTCGGATCTCGGTGTTGCTGTCATCGACGAGGACGATCTGGAAGCCCTCGCTCTCCGCGACGGCCTTCGACTCGTCTCGGATGGCCTGATACAGCTTGCGCCACATCAGGCTCTTTTCCCTGTCGATCTCGGCCATCTTCAGCTTGCCCCACTCCTCTAGCCGCAACTGCTTGAGGGCCATTTCGTCGATCAGCTCTTGGCGCTTCGTGAGGTCGGTGACGTCCTTGACCATGTCCTGCAATCGGCGGAGGTCGTCCTCGCGGGCCTTCTTCTCGTCGTTGGCGGAGGTGCGGATCTGCTCAATCTGCACCCGCCAGTTGGCGCTCTCGTTGAGCTTGTCGATGACCTTGGCGACATCGACGACGGCGACCGCGGTCGGATTGGCGATGGTCGCGGTATTGGCTTCGACCGCGGACCGGAGTGCCAGGGCTTGGTTGCCGGCCCAGATGCAGGCAAGCGTGATCGGCAGGGTGACAAGGAGCGTCGGAAGGACTCGTGTCGACATGGGAAGGTTCCGTGGACGGGCCGAGCGAATGGCGAGCGATGGGAAAGGGGGGATTGTAAGGAGTGGTGGCCTCGAAAGCACACCAACGGGCCACGATCCGCCGCCGGAACGCGCGGTGCCCCGGCGGTCGCAGCCACTCTGGTCGTCGGCATGTCGCTTCGAAAGCTCGGCAGGGCGCTCAAAACGGCAGTTCGGCGGAGAAGCTGAAGACCTGAGTCTGGTCGAGAGGACCCTTGAGGATTGGGAATCCGAGGTCAAACGCCAGTGGGGCCGGGCCGAGCTGCGGGATGTACAGCCGTATGCCGATGCCGAAGGAGAGGCGATAGTCGTCGAAGCCGATGTCCGAGGTGACCGTACCGCTGTCCATGAAGATCACGCCGTTGAGGAAGTCGCCGACGATCGGGAACTCGTATTGCGAGCCGAGGAAGAAGAGCCACTCGCCGCCGATCGGATTATTGCTGGGGGATGTCGGAGCGCCGATCGAGCCTTGGCTCTTCGGACTCACGGTGCGATATTCGAATCCGCGGAAGCTGCGGCCACCCAGGTACATCCTCTCGTAGACCGGCGCGTCGCCTCCGAAGATGTAGCCGATATCGGTGTTCAACTTCAGAGTGCTCAGCCGTCCGAGGTAGTCCTCGTCGACGGGAAAGATCGCCGTGCCGCCCATGCGAACGAGATTCCAGTTCTGACTGGAGGAGATGTCGTTGAAGTAGGTGTAGGCGAGCTCCAGTTGCGTGCCGCGCGTGGCCCGAATCGCCCGATCGGTGTCCGTGCGCTGGAGCGAGAAGCCGCCGGAGACGAGATTCGCCGGCCCCTGGTCGGCGACGACCTCAAGCGGCGTGTTGGGATTGAAGTTATCGAGTTTGATGTTCGCGTAGCCGCCGCTGCCGCTGATACTCCAGAGATCGCCAAGCCGTCGGCTCAGTGACGCCGACGCCGCGAAACGATTCTCCTGGTAGTTGTCGAACTGCCGAATGCGATAGAAGCTGCGTGCGTTGAGTCCGACGTCGCTCTCGAAAAGATTTGGTTCACCGAACTGAATCGTGAAGGTGCTCACCTCCGTACCCGGAGCGACCGAGAGATTGAAATTCTGCCCGGCGCCGCGGAAGGCCCGACCACTGATGAACTCATCGAACGTCAGTGGCGGATCGCCGATGTCGAAGTTTCGCTGCGAGAGCGAGATCTCACCAAACGCTCCGGAGTCGGAGCCCAATCCGACGCCGAAGTTAATGGAGCCGGTGTTCTTTTCCTTTACCTCGACGAGCACGTCGCGAATCTGCCGATCGAGCCGACGGGCCAGATCCGGATCACCACCTGCTGCCGCGACGGCTGCCGCTTCGTCCTCGGTGAGTCCGCCGAGTTCGCCCAGCGGATCTTCGTCGCCGGGCCGTGCCCGCTGAGCGGTGACGCGCACGTCGTTGAAGATGCCGGGGCTTTGAGGCGTGTCGCAGCGTCTTCCAATTCGCGTCCGTCGAGTGGTCGACCGGGTTGGATGCGGACGAGGCGATTGATGACCCCCTGCTTGGTGAGGAAGTTGCCCTGCACCAGCACCAGCCCTGCGATAGTGCGCGGACCTTCGCGGATGGTGAGGAGGAGGTCGACTTCGGGGGAATCGCCGACGCGCACCCACTGCTGCTGGATATCGACGTCGATGTATCCCATCAGGAAATAGGCTCGCCTCACCACGATGATGCTTCGCTCCAGCAGCAGCTTGGTGAAGTTGTCGCCGGGTCGAATCACCAGAAGGGCATCGATCTGTTCCGGAGACATCACGCTGAGTCCGAGCGGACCTTCGTCACCGGCCGCTGAACGGACGCTCGACTTTCGCAGCGTGTAGCGTCGCCCCTCGTCGATGAGAAACGTGACCTTGGCTTCCTTACTGTCGGCGGAAAGCTCAACGCGGCGGTCCACCCGCACGTCGACGAAACCCATGTCCTTGTAGAAACGGTCGAGCGTCGCCATGTCGTCGTACAGGCGTTCCTCGTCCAATTCACCCTTGCGGAAGAGCGGCAAGGCGGTGCGAGTCTTGATCTGCGAGTAGAGCTTCTCGGCGTCGTAGCTGGCGTTGCCGACGAACTCGATGGCTTCGATGCGAACGCGCGGTCCTTCCATGATCTGGAAGAGGAGGAGACCTTCCTCCTGAAGGCGAGTTTCGTCGACACGGACCTCGGCGAGGTAGTTGCCTTTGCTCTTGTAGAGCTCCTTGATTCGCACCACCGATTGCTCGAGCAGGAAGTCGTCGCGCGGACCGCCCGCGTACAGCGGTGTCACCTTGCGAAGCTCCTCATCGGACGCCACGTTGTTGCCGGCATAGCCGATCGCCCGAATGATCGGCTGCTCCACCAAGGTGTAGATCACCTCGACCGTCCCGTCGGGCCTGAGTTCGGCGTCCGCGTTCACGGTGGCGAATTGCCCGAGTCGGTAGAGCGTCGCGACATCCTGGCGGATCGCCAACGCGTCGAACGGCTGACCAGCGGCGACACGCAAGTTGTTGTCGATGGTCTGCTGCGTGACCCGTTTGAGTCCGCGGATGGTGATCTTTGAAATCGGTCGGTCCGCGAGGGCGGCGTCGCTGACGCTTGTTCCGACGGGAGTGGCCGCAGCCGAAGGAGCAGGCTTCAGAGCTGGATTCGCCGGCGGCCGGCTCGGGGGCGCGGTGCTTTGGGCGAAGGTCGTGGAACACGGGCCGATGCAGAGACCGGCGTGGAGGCTCATCAGGACCGACGCAACCGCGAATGGGCGATGCGAACACGGCCGTTGACGGTGCATGTGCTCCAATGGACGTGGATCGCGAGCGCTTGCCATCAGGGGACCAGAGGCCACATGAAGTCGAACGGGCTTCAGGGAAGTCGGCGGAAGATAGCCGCGACGACAGGAGGCCACAAGCCATCGAGCGATGGCGAGGGAGCCAACGTGGACGTGGC
>JBBQCR010000380.1:0-3765 GCA_038318935.1 Phycisphaerales bacterium | reverse complement strand
GGCGGAGCTCGATCGCACCAGCGTGCCCACGGCCGCAGCGGCGGCCGCTTCCGGTGGACCCTCGTCCGCCGATGCAGGCGTCGGGATTCCCGACACGCTGGTCTCTCGCGAAGCCAAGCACGAAAGTGGTTGGCTCGGCGGCATCACCAAGCGACAGCCCAGCGATGCGATGACCACCCTGCCGTCGACGTCGACCGATCCGTTCCTCTCTGTCGAACGCCGACTCGCATTCACCCTGTCGCTCTTTCGCTTCGAGGGGACTGGTGGTGGCTTGATCGACTGGGCGGTCGCGCAAAGCGGACTCGACGATCCACTTGCCCGGTTCAATCGCCACGAACTTGAAGCCTACTTTCATCGTTGGAGCCTGGAGCGTGACGCAACGCTCGCTCGATTGATGCAGGAGGCCCGCCGTGGCGGCATTGCCCTTGAACCCCTTCTCTCCAAAGCACCTCTCGCCGCGCAACGATTGGTGCGAAATCGCAACGCCGGACGTTGAGTCGACGCCACGTCCCTCGCAGATGGCCCTGCGATGCGCGACTCCCTCCGATAAGAACACGGTGCTCGAACGCTTCGAAGTTGTGGCACGCCGCGGCATCTCCGTTCGCTCCGCCACGGCGCGGTTGTTGTTCCTGTGATTCCGTCAGCAGCGAGGCAACGTGTCGGCAACAACGTAAGAGAGGACAGCGACCAATGGACGAGATCAGCTTTCAACAGAAGATGGCCGAGATCATGAGCCGCATTCGCGAACTCCCCGACGAGAACCGCGAGGGCGCTGACACTGCTGCGGAAGCGGTCAACGGGCGTCGCGAGCGGATCACGCGTTCGGTTGCCGAACTCCAGGAATCGCTCGACTATCTTCGACTCAGCGTCAAGTACCTGATCTTCGATCTGGAAGCGACCCGTCGCGAGAACGCCTACCTCCGCAAGATGGTGGAGCAGAGCAACCGCGAGGCCGAGAAGCGCCGCCGCGACGAAGGCGACGACGAAATCGACTGAACCCCGCGGTCGTCCCCGCGCCGCGCGAACCGCGACAACTCTTGTCGCAGGGGCCGATCCAGCAACGCCGCGCCGCGCGGTGGACGACCGCCACACACGAATGAGGCGAGACGAATCTCAGAGGGCAGAGCGCTGGGCGATGATGTGATGCACATGCCAGTGCTTCGCTCGGCCGGTTGCCGTCACGCCGTCTCGATCGACTTCTTCGAGGTGAAGGATGTCGAGTTCCGACAACAGCCCCCGCACGGCGCCGGCATCGTGATAGTTCATAGAGCCGGACGGTCGTTCGGCGATGAATCCGTCGTTGGGGCCGAACAATTGACAACAGAGGATGCCGCCGGGCTGTATCGCGCGCTGGATGCCGCTCCAGAGTGTCTCGAATCGAACCGCGGGAACAAACGGAATCGAGAAGCGGGCGTGCACCAGTGCAAACGCCCCAGCCTTGAGCGGCACATCTTCAAGCAACGATCGTGTGGTGCTGAGCAAGTGAGCCAAGCCGACGCGCTCGGCGGCGGCCCTGGTCATCGCCAGTGACTCCTCGTACGCATCGACCGCGGTCGTTGGCATGTTGGCCGCGAGCATGCCAAGGACCTCGTTGCCAGCGCCGCAGCCGAGGTCGATCGCCATGCCCCCCTTTCCAGCGGAAGCACGCGCGATGGCGTCGGCGGACAGCGGCGCGATCGCTCGACCCGCGGTCGCCGCGAGAAATGCGCCAAGGTCCTCTGGTCCAAACGCGACGACGGAGGGCTGCGGAGATTCCTGCACCAGCGTCAGGCTAGCAGAGGCACCGCTCGGGCGGTGGTCGCCTCGAACGTGGCGGTATAGTGGCGGCGCATGAGATCATCTCGCGATTCCGCCACGACATTCGCCGCGTCCTCGACCGCCCCAGCGGATACGGCAGCGGCGCTCGAGATCTCGGAACTTCGATTTCGATACGCGGACGCAGACCGCGGCGGGTTCGCCTTGGAACTGCCTGCGCTACGTGTTGCTGCTGGCGAACAGGTACTCCTCACCGGCGGAAGCGGGACCGGCAAGAGCACGCTGCTGCAACTGATCGCGGGGCTCATCGATCCTGAATCGGGATCGATTCGTGTGGGCGGCACTTCGATCCATGATCTGCACGGCGCCGCTCGCGACCGGTTTCGCGGCCGGAACATCGGCATGATCTTTCAGACCTTCCAACTGGCTCAGGGCTTCAGCGCGATCGAGAACGTGCAGCTCGCTCTCCTCTTCGGCGCACCTCGGAAGGAGCGCGTACCGGCATCACAACACGAACGGGCCCAATCGCTGCTGACGACGCTCGGCATCGAAAGGCCGCACGTCATGGTCGAGACGCTCAGCGTCGGACAGCAACAGCGGGTCGCCGTGGCCCGCGCCCTCGCCTGCCGACCGGCGCTCGTCCTCGCAGACGAACCGACTGCGAGTCTCGATCCGACGAATGCCGTGAACGCGGTGGCACTCATTCGTGCGACCTGTCGCGAAGAGGGCTCGGCGCTGTTGGTGGTGAGCCACGATCCCTCGCTCATCGGACAATTCGATCGGCACGTCGAACTCGCATCACTGGTGCGGGTCAGCGCTGGAGCGACTTCGTGAACACCCTGACTGACTTCGCGATCGTGTTGCGCTCCCTGCGGGCGAGACTGTTTTCGACGATTGTGACGGTGCTCACCGTCGCCATCGCGGTGGCACTCCTGCTGACGCTCCTCTCGCTCAAGAGTGCTGGCAACAAGGCTTTTCTTAGGGGCAGCGGGAATGCCCACCTCTTGGTCAGCGCCGACGCGAGTCCGATCGTCTCGGTCCTCAACGCGATCTTCTACACCTCCGCTCCGCAGCGACCGATTCTTCAGCCCAAGTTCAACGAGATCGCCACCAGCTTCCCGTGGGAGTGGGTGGTACCGATGCAGCAGGGCGACAGCTACCGCGGCTTTCCCACCTTGGCGACGGTGCCGGAGTTCTTCGGCAAGTTCCAACCGGTGGACGGTGAGCCTTGGGTCTTCGAAGAGGGTCGGCCCTTCACGACAAGCTTTGAAGTGGTGCTCGGGTCGACGGTCGCCGCCGAGACGGGACTGCGTCTGGGCGCGAAACTCCTGTTCACGCATGGTGCCAGTGATGAGCATGGACACGTGCACAAGGAGTACGAGTTCACCGTCGTCGGTATCCTCGCTCCGACCGGTTCCTCGCACGACCGGGCGATCATGTGCAATCTTGACTCAAGCTGGATCCTGCATGCCCACGACCGGCACGAGCGCGACGAGTCGGCCGAGGCCGCCGCGGCCGCCGCGAAGGGAGAGGCGCCAGCAGTCGAGGATCATGCACACGAACCCAAGCTGACCGAAGCCGATCTCATCGACGAGGATCGCAAGATCACCGGTGTCCTCCTGCGGCTTCCGACCCGCGCCGGTTCGAACGTCTCTTCGTCGATGCAGTCGCAGTTCGATCGCTTGCGCCGAGATCCGACGATCACTGTCGCGAGTCCAGCAATCGAGATCCAGAAGCTGCTGTCGATCGTCTCGCGGGTGGATGTCCTGTTCGTGGCGATGGCGATCGCGATCCTCTTGGGCAGCGCTGTTTCGATCCTGCTCGCGCTGTACAACTCGATGCACGAACGCCGTCGTCAAGTAGCGATCTTTCGCGTGCTCGGCTGCAGCCGGCCGCGGATCTTTGGCCTGGTGCTCACGGAATCGGCGCTGATCGGCGTCTTCGGTGCGGTAGCGGGTCTGGCCATCAGCGTCGTTGGTACCGCTGCGGCTGCGAGCTACCTCAAGCACC
>JBBQCR010000379.1:0-3769 GCA_038318935.1 Phycisphaerales bacterium | reverse complement strand
GATGAACTGCCGCGCATCTGCGAAGCCGTTCTCGATGCCAACGACCTCGACGATGCCGCGGTCTATGTGCAAGTGACGCGCGGCGCTGGCTCGACGCGTTCACACGTACCCCAGGGTTTGCTGACCCCGACGGTGTTTGCGACGGCGACTGTCTGCGAGCCCGCCGAGCGATTTCGCGAGCCAGCAGTTGTCCAGGCAATCAGCCTCGAAGACCTTCGCTGGAAACTGTGCCAGATCAAGACCATCAGCCTGATGGGGAACATCATCGCGTTGTTAGAAGCCGACAGTCACGGCGCGACCGAAGCAATTCTCTATCGCACCTTCGACGGCGAGCGACACGTGGGCGAGGGTGCCTACACGAACGTCTTCGCGATGATCGACGGCACGCTGGTGACGCCACCGGTGGACGACGAACCACCAATTCTTCACGGAGTCACCCGCTCGGATGCGCTGACGCTCGCCGCAAGCGCTGGCCTTCGCACCGAAGTTCGCTCGATCCTGCTCAGCGAACTGCGAAGCGCCGACGAAGTGATGATTACCTCCAGTCGCCGGCTTGTGAGCGCGGTGACGACGCTCGATGGCGAGCCCATCGCCAATGGTTCCGCCGGACCGGCGACCCGCGCTCTCTTTGAGGCCATGCGCAACGACATTCTTCGGCACTGCAACGCCCCGCATCCTTCGCTCACCTAGCTCAACCTTTGCGATCCACCGACCGACTCGCATACCAACCACCACCACATGGCCTCGTTCCTCGCCATCCAAGTCGGCAATACGCGCGTGCAACTCGGCCTCTTCCGAGAGGGTGAACTCTCCGAGAGCTGCCGTCTTGAGAACGGCGACTCCGCTGCGATCGTGACCGCCGCCACCAACCTGTGGGCGGAGATCAAGGACGATCCTCAGGCGGCGATCGCCATCGCGAGCGTCAACGATCGCATCGCAGTTCCACTGCAGTCGCTGATCGAAGACCAGCTCGGAGTTGATCTCTACCGCATCGGGGACGACATGCCCGTTCCGATCGGTGAGGCGCTCGATCCCGAGACGCTGGTCGGCGTGGATCGACTGCTCAACGCGGCTGCCGCTTGGGACAAGATGAAGCAGGCGTGCATCGTGGTCGATGCGGGCACGGCGATGACCGTCGACTTTGTTGATGGTGAAGGCACGTTCCACGGCGGCGCCATCGCGCCCGGCGTGGCGATGCAACTCAAAGCGCTGCACGAGCACACCGACGCCTTGCCGCTGGTCACGTTTCGCGTACCAACTGCTGATGCGTGGGGAAAGAATACGACCGAGGCGATACTGCGAGGCGTGTACGAGGGCGCGCGCGGTCTGGTCTGGCGATTGGTCGAGCGCTACAGCGAGGCCTACGGCGCCTTCCCGATAGTCATCGCGACTGGCGGCGACGCCGAAGCGCTCTTCGGCCACGACGAACTCGTCAATCGAATTGTGCCCGATCTGACGCTGCAAGGCATGGCTGTCACTGTGCGCCACGCGCTGGCATTGGAGTTGGGTGAGTCGGGAACGGATGACAACATCGTTGACGGTCGTGAGGACAGTCTTGAGGACGAGGACTCCTGAGTGGTCCAGCGCATGGGCCTGCACGCATGATTCTTCTGCCAGAACATCTGGTTCCCGATCCGGACTGCTTCGCGATCCGCTCGACCCCGCGCGGCCCTGGGGCCATTGCGGTCATCGATCTCATCGGAGATGTCCAGGCCGGGCTCACCAGGCTGTACCCCGACTCGCCTCCGCAGCGCGGACGAGTCTCGCACCGCACGTTCGGTGACTTCGATGATGGCGTAGTCGCGATGCTCACCGAGGATCGCGCCCAGCTTTGTCCGCACGGCGGCGAGCGGGTGATCGAGCGGCTCCGCGCGTGGCTCGACGCCCATCAGATCGGTTGGCTTGAGAACGCCACCCACATCGATCCGCAGGAACTCTTTCCCGAGGCTGGCGATCGGGTCGAGGCGTTTGCTCTGGCGTCGCTCACGCGAGCCGCAAGTCCGCTCGCCTTGCAACTGCTGCTCGCACAATCCGCGATCTGGCACGCGACACCACCAACCGCCGACGATAGGACGCGCTCGCTTCGACTTCGTCGGTTGTTGGTGCCGCCGCGGGTCGTCGTCGTCGGGGCTCCCAACGCCGGAAAGAGCACGCTCTCGAACGCGCTCGTCGGCCGCACGATCGCGATCGCAAGCCCTGAAGCGGGAACCACCCGCGACTACATCGCGGCTCGCATCGAGATGAACGGGCTGGTGGTCGACTGGTTCGATACACCAGGCTTGCGCGACAGCGACGAGAAGATCGATCCAATCGAACGGGCGGCGCTCGGGCTTGCGGAGGAGATCATCGCGGGAGCAGACCTCTTGATCGCTCTCGCCGAACCGAGCGGTCGCTGGCCCAATGCCGGGCGCGAGTCTGATCTGCGGGTCATGAGCAAGGCGGATCTTTCAGCGACAGCGACGTTGCGGCCCGCCGCAGACCTCGTAGTTTGCGCTGTGACGGGTGCTGGCTTGCCGGAACTCGCCGCAGAAATGCGCGAGCGACTCGTCCCGCAATCCGACATCGACAGCGAACGCCCGTGGATCTTCGATGATCGCCTGCTCACCAACACCTCTTGAGTGCGATCGTCACAGGCCGACGATGGAGTAGCCCGCATCAACGTAGATGTTCTGCCCCGTCACGCCGCGCCCGAGGTCGCTGAGCAGCCACACCGCCGTGTCGCCAACTTCCTCACCGGTGATGTTGCGACGGAGAGGCGACTTCTTCTCGACCCATCCGAGAATGTCGTCGAATCCGCCGACCGCCCGGGCGCTCATCGTTCGAAGCGGGCCACCTGAAATCGTGTTGACCCGGATGTTCTTCTGCCCAAGCTCAAGCGCGAGGTAGCGGGTCGTCGCCTCAAGCGCTGCTTTGGCGACACCCATGACGTTGTAGCCCGGCACCGCCTTCTCGGCGCCGTAGTAACTCATCGCAATCATCGATCCGCCCCGGGTCATGAGCGGTGCGGCGCGATTGGCCATCGCCGCGTATGTGTAGGCACTCAGGTCCATCGCCTGCGTGAAGACGTGCCGCGGTGTGGCGGTGAACACGCCCTCTCGCAGCCAGTCCTTGTCAGCGAAGGCAATTGAGTGGACCAGAAAGTCGATGGTGCCGAAGTCCTTCCGCACCTGCTCGAAGACCCGGTCCAAGTCCTCGTCGCTGCCGGCATCCATCGGCAGAAGCCAGGGTTCGTTGATGCCCAGTTGCTCAACCGCCTTGCGGCAGCGGCGTTCCATTTTCTCACCCGGCAAATGGGTGAAGAGGCACTCCCCACCGTGCTTGCGGAGACTCTCCGCGATCGAGTAGGCAAACGAATTCTCGTTGGCGATCCCGATGACGAGACCGCGCTTGCCCGCCATGATGTTCGAGGCAGACGAGGCGACGGTCGACGGTGACGTGGTGGCTGCAGACATGGCGGCAGGATAACCACCCCGACCAGCTTGAACATGCTGATTGGCATCGCTGGCATTCGTCGCTGAAGATCAGGACGTCGGAGCCCAAAACGCACCGCGCAGGGCTCGAACCTGCAACCTTCGCGTTCGAAGCGCGATGCTCTATCCAATTGAGCTAGCGGTGCCGCGGGGCGGCATGCTACTCGCTTCCAGCCGCTTTGGGAATTCGCTGGACCGGGCGGACTTTGTGATTGACACGGACGTGGGGCGTGCGCTACGCTCGGTTTCGTGCGTCGTCTAGCACATTCTTCGTTGCCTTTGTCAATGGGCCTGATCAC
>JBBQCR010000378.1:0-3771 GCA_038318935.1 Phycisphaerales bacterium | reverse complement strand
ATTGCGAGACGTAGCTGCGTCTCAGCGTCGTTCAGATCTCCGTCGTCGAGGGCGATGATGCCCAGCGCGAACACGGTGTCCGGTTCGCCCGGAACGCGTCGCTGGTGCTCAAGGAACGCCCGCTTCGCAAGCGGCAGTTCGCCGAGGTAGTAGGCGCACCAGCCGTAGAGATAGAAGACCGAGTCGATCTCCGGAAACGTCTGCTCGGTCGCCAGCACCGCCTCGAACGACGCCCGGGCATCGGAGTATCGCTTCTGCTTATGAATTGCGAGCCCCAGTAGCAACGTGGTCTGCGGGTCGTCGGGATGATCTCGGAGGATGGTTCGAAGCGCGGTCTCCGCGTCCTCGAACTTCCCCCCGCGCAGCATCGCCTTTGCGATTGCGATCCGGTCATCGACCGGCGTGAAGGTAGCCTCGCGTGCGGGCGGCCGAGGCACCTGGCTGAAGGGATCGATTCTCGCCGTCTTCACAATTGGGGTCGTTGACGGCGCTGGACGATCGTTGCCGCACCCGCTGAAAAAAGAGACGCCCACAACCGCGAACAACAGCCCCCTGCACTGTGCGAAGACCCGTTTCGGGTGCATGCGCCTCCCTGGCGCGAGATGCTGCCGTTGTTGCCCTGGTGGCGTTCGGATCACGGATTCAGCATAGCAACGCTCCTCAGCCGGCCCTCGCCGCTGCGGAGTTCTTCAGGCCTTCCGAGTTTGTGATTGACACGCCGCGCCGCGCGAACGAGACTGAGCAAAGGTCCGCTCCCCAGTGATCGGTCGAGAGTCAGGTTTTCACTTTCGTACGGAGAGTTGCATGCGTCGGAACGGAATCATAATTGGCCTCGTGGCAGCAGCCCTGACACCATCCATGGCGATGGCTGATGGCTGGCTGACCTTCACCGACCAGACGTCCACTCGGCTCGTCGCGACGCCGGGCTTGGGCTCCGCCGATCCAGAGGAGAAAGACCTCGCGTACGGCGACCTCGATCAGGACGGCGACATCGACCTCATCGTCGTGCGGAAGGAGCCGTTCACTACCCCCAATGGAAAGCGGAACGTCCTCTTCATGAACGAGGGAGGCGTGCTCGTTGATCGCACGACGTCATATGCAGTGCAGTCGTCCGACGGCAGTCAGGGCTTTCTGGACATCACCAACGATCGCGATGTGGTGATCGCTGACGTCGACCAGGACGGCTGGCTCGATTTCGTGACCTGCCCCGCGCTCAATCAGTCGCTCCCCAAGACCATTTCGCATCCGCGCGTCTATCGCAATCTCGGCAAGGACGCCAACGGCGTCTGGCTCGGATTTCGCTACGACGAGTTTCGCATCCCGCAAATGCCGCAGGCGCCCAACGGCTGCGGCATCGCCGCTGGCGACGTGACCGGCGACGGCTTCCCCGACCTCTATCTCACTGACTACAACAGTGATCAGGAGGATCGCCTTCTGATCAACGACGGGACCGGCGTCTTCATCGACCAGACCGCGACTCGCATGACGCCGATCATGATCTCTTCGGGCTTCGGCACCGCCGCCGCGATCTTCGACATGAACGGCGATGGGGTCAGGGACATCATCAAGTCGGAGAACGGCCCGTTCAAGGCTTCCTACAACAAGCCCTCGCAGATTGGGTACTTCGATAAACACGAGACCGTCAGCGGCGGCGCTCACTACGGCATGTCGGCCGGCGATCTCAACAACGACGGGAAGATCGACGTCGTCCTCGGCGATGATGGCTCCGATCGTTTCCTGCTCAACACCGGCAATGGTGCTGACGGCATGGCGAACTTCGAAAGTAAGACTTTCTCGTTCCAGTCCGGTGGCGACGACGGTTTCGGCAACAACAGCCGCATCGTCGATCTCAACAACGACGGTTTCAACGACGTGCTCATCTCCGACGTCGACGTCGACATCGGGGGCTGCTCGCGGCGCCTGCACATCTACCGCAATCTCGGCAACGTTCCGAGCGTCACGATTCAGGACCAGGGCACCTGCGGCATTCCGGCGAGCGAACTCACAGGCACGCACGATGTCGCTGTCTTTGATCTCAATGGCGACGGTTGGAAGGATCTGATCATCGGCCGCTGCGCCGGTCTTCGTGTCTGGATCAGCGTTCCGCCGATCGGCCTCGTCACCAGCTATCCCGCGGGACTGCCTGCCTTTGTCATACCGAACGAACCCACCACCTTCACCGTGGCGCTGACGGCCTTCGGTGGCGGCACGGTCGTTCCAGGCTCACCGACCCTGCACTACATTCTTGCTGGCGGAACCGAACAGACCTCCGCGTTGACGCCCCTTGGCCGAGACAACTACCAGGCGACCCTGCCGGGCGTCGGCTGCACCGAGAACATCGACTGGTGGGTCACCTCGCAACTGAACCCAGGCAACGGCAATTTCGCCGACCCGCCAAACGCCCCGGCATCGACGTACTCCGCGCTCGCCGCTCTTGGCACCGAGGTCACCCTTCGTGAGGAGTTTGAGAACGGAACGCTGGGCTGGACGGTGGTCAACGATCCCGGCCTGACGGGCGGCGCATGGGTTGCGGTCGATCCGATCGGCACGTTGGCGACAGGTGTGCCAGCCGCGCCAGAGAACGACGCGACCAGCGATGCTGGCGTCATTTGCTTCGTGACCCAGAATGGCCTTCCTGGTGGCGCTGCCAACGCGAGCGATGTGGACCGCGGCCCGACGAACCTGATCTCGCCCGCGTTCAACCTCGCCGATGAGGACGCTTTCATCTCGTTCGCTTCGTGGTTCTTCTGCGACGACTTCGGCGGCGTCGGTGCTGACGTCCTCAAGGTTGAGGTCAGCAACAACGACGGCGCAACATGGGTGCAGACCATGACGATCCCCACCACCAACGCCGTATGGAAGACACAGAACTTCCGAGTAAGCGACTTCGTCGTACCGAGTGCGACCGTCCGCGTCCGCTTCAGCACGTCCGATCTCGGGAACAACTCGATTACCGAAGCCGGCATCGACAACTTCCAGATCGAAACGATTCTGTGCGCGGCCGCGTGCGTGGCGGATCTCACCAACGACGGTGCCGTCGATGGTTCCGATCTTGCTGTGTTGCTCGGCGTCTGGGGCAGCACCGGCACGCCTGGTTTCACTGGTGATCTCACCAGTGATGGCCTGGTGGATGCTGCTGACCTTGCCGCCCTGCTTGGCGGCTGGGGCGCTTGCCCGTAAGCAACGACAGCGGCAGTGTGCATCCGTTGACATTTGCAGGGACGCCTTCGTTCATACGAGGGCGTCCCTTTCTTTTTGCACGCACTGTCACATCGCGACGAGCAGGTGCACCGAAGCGACCGTCCTATCGCGAACACGAATCGTCTTCTCTCGGTTCGTCGCCCCGACTTCCACCGAGACCGACTTCACCGGCACATCGAGCGCCATCGCGAGCAGCCGGCACACCGCGTCGTTGGCCTTGCCATCTTCTGGCGGCGCTGCAACGCGAATCTTGAGTCGATCACCAAGCAGTCCAGCGATGACGCTGCGGCTGGCGCCGGGTACGACTTTGACTCGCAGGAGGACGTCCTCCGCATCCGCCTCGCACCACTCAGCCATCGCTCGCCTTCTTCTTCGTGCGCGATCGCGGCGGACGCGACACGGAATCCACACCCAGCGTGCTCTTGGAGCGGAGCAGGTGGTGATAGTGCTGGGCAAATCGATGGGCCTCGTCGCGAATCGCCTGGCAGAGCCGCAGCCCGAGATGTTCGCGGCCGAGACGAATGGGCTCGCCTCGTTGCTGGACGAAGAGCAGTTCTTCCTTCTTCGCAA
>JBBQCR010000377.1:0-3775 GCA_038318935.1 Phycisphaerales bacterium | reverse complement strand
AGGGCATCCTGATCACCGAACATGAACTCGGCGAGTGACTTGGCGAGCAGTGTCTTTCCGACGCCCGACGGACCGACGAAGATGAACGAGCCCATCGGACGCTTGGGGTCCTTGAGCCCCGAGCGTGCCTTGCGGATCGCTCGGGCCACGGCCCTCACCGCTTCGTCCTGGCTGACGACGCTCTTGTGGAGTTCGTTCTCCAGTTGCAGCAATCGCTGCGACTCGGCCTTCTCGAGGCGAGTCAGCGGTACGCCGGTCATCTTGCTCACGACCTCGGCGATGACTTCCTCATCGACGGTCGCGTGAATCTCGTTCATCCGCTCGCGCCAGGTGACCTGGACACGTTCCTTTTCCTTGCGGAGCTTTTCTGCCTGATCGCGCAGTTCAGCGGCCCGCTCGTAATCGGCGCTCTTGACCGCCTCGTCCTTCTCGATCGACAGGCGCTCGATCTTTTCCTCGAGGTCGGCAAGATCCGGCGGCTTGGTCATGCTCTTGAGACGCAAGCGCGCACCGGCCTCGTCGATGACGTCGATCGACTTGTCGGGCTGCACGCGACCGGGGATGTACCGGCCGGAGAGTTCGACCGCCATGCGCAGCGCCGCATCGGTGATCTTCACCCTGTGGTGCGTCGCGTACTTCTCGCGCAATCCCTTGAGGATCTCGAAGGTCTGTTCCGCGTTCGGCGGCTCGACGGCGATCGACTGGAAGCGCCGCTCCAGTGCGGCGTCCTTCTCGATGTACTTGCGGTACTCGTCGTAGGTTGTCGCGCCGATGCACTGGATCTCACCACGAGCGAGCGACGGCTTGAGCACGTTGGAAGCGTCGATCGCTCCTTCGGCTCCGCCGGCACCGACCAGAGTGTGCAATTCGTCGATGAACAGAATCACGTTCTTGGCGCGACGAACTTCGTTCATCACGGCCTTGATGCGCTCTTCGAACTGACCGCGATACTTGGTTCCCGCGACCATCATGGCCAGATCAAGTACGACCAAGCGCTTGTCGAACAGCAGGTCCGGGACCTCCTGCGAGATGATGCGCTGGGCCAGACCTTCGACGATGGCGGTCTTGCCGACGCCGGCCTCGCCCAGGAGAACCGGGTTGTTCTTGGTTCGGCGGCAGAGGACCTGCACCAGACGCTCGATCTCGTCGTTGCGGCCGATGACCGGATCGAGTTCGCCAGCCTTGGCGAGCTCGGTGAGATCGCGGCCGAACGAATCGAGTGCGGGGGTCTTGGACTTACCACGGCGTGCCGTGCCACTGGTCGGATCGGCGGGAGCCGCCGGTTCCTGCGGCTCGGGCGGGGCTTCGTCCTGCTCGTTCTGAACGCCCGCGCCCAGAAGGTTCAGGACTTCCTCGCGGACTTCTTCCAGCTTCAGGCCGAGGTTCATCAGCACCTGGGCGGCGACGCCGTCGTGCTCGCGCAGCAAGCCGAGCAGCAAGTGCTCCGTGCCGACATAGTTATGGTTGAGGTTGCGGGCTTCCTCGATGGCGTACTCGATGACCTTCTTCGCCCTGGGGGTCTGGGGAAGCTTGCCCATCGTCACCATCTCTGGACCGCTCTTCACCAGCTTCTCGACCTCGAGACGGACCTTGCGCAGGTCAATGTCGAGATTCTTGAGCACGTTTGCTCCAACGCCCGAGCCCTCCTTGACGAGGCCAAGAAGGATGTGTTCCGTCCCGATGTACTCGTGGTTGAATCGCTGAGCCTCTTGATTTGCCAGCGCCATCACCTTGCGAGCTCGGTCGGTCAGCCGTTCGAACATGGTGGTCTCCTTTGATCCGGCGTGGAGCCGGTCCCTTCCCGTCAACTCCGGTCGATGCGATGCTCAAGTGCCGTGCGGTCCGCAGTTCCGAACGATCCCATGATGATCCGACGATGATCTAACGATGACCAACACTCATCCAATGTTGATCATGGTACTTCCCGCGGGTGATCCAGTACGCTCAAGGGTCCATTCCAGATCGGGCATCCCCACCGCAACTGTCGCGCCAGCGGTTGACGCTCGATTGTTGTGCGGAGGCGTCGGGTCGGGGTTGAGGTTTCGAGCGGCGGACCGAAGGGTTGTCGGTCCCTTTCCTGCTCCAGCACATGGAAAGACGGCATCACGGCGCGACTTTCCACGTACTTCCTTCCGTGCGGCACATGCGTTCTGTTCCATCCGTTGGTAACGATCGTGCGGTTCAGGCAAGTGGCGCCGTTCGCGTCACCGCTGCCAGCTTGGCGGCGAGCCTCTGGATCGTTACCGCGTCTGGCTCAATCGCTGCGCCGGGCGACCCGATCACGCTCGCCAAACCCCAGCCGGCGCGGATCGCCTTGGCGGCCGGATCAGGCCCGAGCGGACGGGAGATCCTCGGCACCATCGAACGATGGGACGACGTTGGGATCAGCGGCACCTTTGACGGGACGGTGCGGACGATCAGGTGGGAGGAACTTGCCCCGATCGACATCTACCGCGTCCGGAAGAAGCTGCTGGAAACGGTCGATGATCGTGTCGCGCGGCGCGATCGATTCCTGGAGTTGGCCGCGTTGCTCGTCAGTCTTGATGACGGCGATCGCTTCGCATCCCGGGCGTTCGAGGATGCGACGCGACTTGGAGCCGACGAGACGGCGAGAGCGGCCGCAAAAGTCAGGGCGCTCGCGCTGCGAGCAGAGCGCGATCAACGTGCGGCGGAAGCGAGCAAGCACGCGCTGCGAAGCGGACCGCCCGACGCCGACGCCGCGATGTCCAACCTTCCCGCAACGGACTGGCCGGCGCTGGCGCCCGAGAAACGCGCCGAGTACATCGCAGCGATGCGGAATGACCTCACCGGCCGACTGGTCGGACTCGGTCGCGACATTGTCGCAGTGGAAGGAACGCACGCACTGGTCGCCTCCGAACTCGGTGCGGCGGACGGGGCGTTGCGGGCCACCGAAATCGATGCGTTCGTGAAGGCAACGCTCCCTCGTCTCGGATTGCCCAACGACGCGAACCCTTGGTGGGGCAAGCTGGCGGTGATCGTGATGGACGATCCCGATCGCTTCACACTTCTGGAAGCGTCGGCATTCAAGCAGAAGGCGACTAAGGATGATGTCGCGTTCACGCACTACGACGGCGAGAAGGTCTTCGTCGTCGTCCTTCGTCAGTCCGATGCCCAAGCCACGCGC
The DNA here is from genome assembly GCA_038318935.1 of Phycisphaerales bacterium. Classification (GTDB taxonomy): domain Bacteria; phylum Planctomycetota; class Phycisphaerae; order Phycisphaerales; family SM1A02; genus JAEUIT01. The sequence continues at coordinate 630 of JBBQCR010000377.1, read as the reverse complement.
ATCGAGACCGCGCGAGCCGTCGCGAGGGCCATCCTCTATCGCCACCGTACCGCGATGCGGCTGCCGTTGTGGCTGCAAGAGGGACTCGTGGATTGGCTGGTCTCGATGGTGCGCCCAACGCAGGCGCTCGACGCGCGGCTGCGAAAACCAGGATTGGCGTTTGTTCGCGGCGGTGGTTCGCTGGAGTCCCTTCTCCAACTGAACTACGTGCCGGGCAACCCGCCATTTTCTGACGATGCATCGCGAAGCGCGGTGTTCGTCCTGCTCTCGTATCTGGGCGAGAAGCAACCACTGCAGCTCGCGCTCTTCCTTGAAGCCGCGAAGCGAGAAAGCGACTGGAAACCAGCGTTCGAGAAGGCGTTCGGAACATCGGTCGGGCGAGCGCTTGCCGTGATCCGTGAGTACTACCGCGTCAACGATTAGTCGCCGTGACCGTCGCCCTGCACCCGACCGTCGAGGAGGCGCACGCGGCGGTCAGCGACCGCTGCGATCGCCGGGTCGTGCGTCACCATGACCACCGTGAGTCCGCCGCGGTGCAATGCCCGGATCTCATCGAGGATCTCGCCACCGGTCTTTGCGTCGAGGTTGCCGGTCGGTTCGTCGGCCAGCAGGACCTTTGGTTCGTTCACC
>JBBQCR010000376.1:0-3777 GCA_038318935.1 Phycisphaerales bacterium | reverse complement strand
TCCCGACGAACTCCAGATCGGCTTCATGGCTGTAGGTGTCGGCCTCCTGTGCGGCTTCGGCGTGGGAAAGTTCGGCGGCGGCGTTGGTCCGTTATTCGGCGCGATCGGCGGCGCGTGCGCGCTGTTCGGCTGCCTGCTCGGCAACCTGTGGAGCGCGTTCGGTATGGTCGCGAACGAGGCGGACGTGACCTTCTTCCAGTTGATGTCGGACTCCGACGACTCGCTCACCTTCGATCTGTTGAAGGAGACGTTCTCGCCCATCGACTTGCTCTTCTACGCCATCGCCACGTTCGAGGGCTTCAAGCTGGCCGCGTCGGGCAAGTGGAGCGCGGACGCGGCAGTAGTGCCGGTTTTAGAGCGCGCCGACCGCGTCGACAGGACCCGATCGAGACGCCTTTGCTATTCTGAAGCGCATGCCCGAACTCACGACTCGAATCACGACCGACCTCGAGCAATGTGGCGGGCGTCCATGTCTTCGCGGTCTGCGGGTCCGCGTGAGCGACGTCCTTCAGCTCCCCGATGCGAACGAGAGTAAGGACGAGATCCTCGAGCTGCACCCCGAGCTCGAACAGGCAATGCGTGAACCGCTCGAGCGAGACTGGATCGAACTCTCGTAGCGCGGGATGAGCGAAGCAGCGACCAACGACGGCGGGTTCGAGAAGAACAGTCTCTCGTTGGCCGGTGCCATAGCGATGGGGACCGGAGTGATGATCGGTGCGGGCATCTTCGCTCTCACCGGCCAAGTGGCGGAGCAGGCCGGGCCCCTGTTTCCGTTGGCGTTCCTGACCGCAGCCATCGTCAGCGCCTTCAGCGCCTACACGTACGTCAAGATGGCGCACGCTTACCCATCTGCGGGTGGGATCGCGATGTACCTGAAGCAGGCCTACGGCCGCGGCACGGTGACGGCCGCCTGTTCCCTGCTGATGTATTTCTCGATGGTGATCAACGAAAGTCTCGTTGCCCGGACGTTCGGCAACTACACCGTACAGCTGTTCGACACCGAGGGAATGGAGTGGCTGGTTCCTGCGCTTGGCGTTGCTCTGATCTTCTTCGCCTTCGTAGTCAACATCAGTGGAACCCAGATGATTGGGCGCCTCTCGATGGTGATGGCGGTGGTCAAGATCGGCGGCATCGCCGCGTTCGCAGGGGCGGGTTTATGGGCCTCCGGGATCGGACTGAAGTCGCCGATGAGTGGAGGAGAGGTGGGCCCGTGGGGGATCGTGCCCGCGACGGCTTTGGGGATCTTGGCCTACAAGGGCTTCACGACCATCACAACGAGCGGAGCCGAGATCCGCGAGCCGAGTAAGAACGTTGGCCGAGCCATCATCATCTCGATCGCCATCTGCACCGTGGTCTACCTGGCCGTTGCCTGGGCCGTCGGCAGCAGCTTGACGATCGACGAAGTCATCGCGTCCCGGGACTTCGCTCTTGCGGAAGCAGCGAGACCTGCATTCGGCAGCGTGGGCACGACTCTGACGGTGGTGCTTGCGATCGTGGCGACTGTCTCGGGCATCGTGGCAAGCGTCTTCGCGGTCTCGAGAATCTTGACGATGCTCACCAAGATGGAGCTCGTGCCGCACAGCCACTTCGGGATGCCTGGCAACGTGCACAAGCACACCATCGTGTACACGGTCGTGATCGCTGCGGTACTGACGGTCTCCTTCGACCTCGGGCGCATCGCGACCCTCGGCGCGATCTTCTACCTCATCATGGACGTCGCGATGCACTGGGGTGCCTTGCGCTACCTGCGGAAGGAGCTGGAGGCGCGCGCCTGGATCCTGATCATGGCGATCCTCTTGGATGTCGTCGTGCTCGGCGCTCTCGTCTGGGTGAAGGGCTCCTCGGACCCTCTAATCCTGTATGCAGCGGCCGCGGGACTCGTCCTCGTGTTCGTCGGCGAGCGACTCTTCCTTCGTTGGAAAGCTACAGAGTGAAGTACTTCGCGCTCGGGTGGTGGCACACGATCGCAGACGTGGACTGCTCGGGTTCCAGCTGGAATTCGTCGCTCAGCGTGATGCCGATCTTGTCGGCACCCAGCAAGGAGAGCAGCTGCGCTTGGTCCTCGAGGTTCGGACACGCGGGGTAGCCAAAGCTGAACCGTGAACCGCGGTAGCCCTGCTTGAACAAGACGCTCATCTCGCGCGCATCGTCGCCGGCGATGCCGAGCTCGCCGCGGATGATGCGGTGCACGTACTCGGCGAGACCTTCCGCGACCTCGACCGACAGACCGTGCAGGTGCAGGTAGTCCTGGTAGCGGTCGCCCGCGAACCATTCGCGAGCGACGTCGCTGGCGCGTTGACCCACCGTGACGACCAGCAGCGCGACGACGTCGGGCTTGCCGTCCTTCACGTGAAAGTAATCGGTGATGCAGCGGTTCTGCTTCCCGTCTTGACGCGGGAACGTGAAGCGCGCGGCTTCCTTCGCTTCGTCCTTCGGATCGAGCAGCACCAGCGTTTCGCCCTCGGGAATGCAGCGCCAATAACCGTACGCAGCTTTCGGCTGAAGGATCTTCTCCTTCTGGCACTGCTTCGCGAGCTCGAAGTACAGCGGGCGCACGTGCTCGGCGATCAGCTTCTTGTGCTCGGCGATGCCCTTGCCCTTGCGGCGGTAGCCCCACTGGAACTGGAACAGCGTCGTCTCGTTCACATAGGGCAGGACGGCCTGCAAGTTCGCGGCTTCGACGATGCGCGCACCTAAAAAGGGAGGCTCCGGAATCACGATATCGCGCGGCAATTCTGTCAGTTTGCTCCAAGCCTTGCTGGAGCGCGGAACCGGACGATCGGATGCGGCGGCAATCGTCTTCACGGCCGATGCGGCCGCGGCGACCGCGCGTGCGGCGCCCTCTTCGCGCTCGAGTTTCTCTTCGGCCAGCGTCGCGATCTTCTTCGCGGCGCGCACCTCGGGCTTGGGTTCGCCGCGCACGATGCGCTCCATGACGGCGAGGCCCTCGAACGCGTCTTCGGCGTAGTACAGCGAGCCTTCGTACAGCGCGCGGCAGTCACTCTCGACGTAGGAACGTGTGAGTGCTGCGCCACCGAGCACCACCGGCACCGAGATCCCGCGACGATTCATCTCGTCCAAGTTTTCCCTCATGATCACGGTGCTCTTCACGAGCAGTCCGCTCATGCCGATCGCGTGCGGCTTCACGTCGTGCGTGACGTCGAGGATGTGCTGGATCGGTTGCTTGATGCCGAGGTTGTAGACCGTGTAGCCGTTGTTCGTGAGGATGATGTCGACGAGGTTCTTGCCGATGTCGTGCACGTCGCCGCGCACGGTCGCCAGCACGATCTTGCCGCGCGATTCGCCGGCCTTGCGCTCCATGAATGGCTCGAGGAACGCGACCGCGGCCTTCATCGTCTCGGCCGACTGCAGCACGAACGGCAGTTGCATGTCGCCGCGACCGAACAGTTCGCCGACGGTCTTCATGCCGGCCAGCAAGTCGGTGTTGATGACTTCGATCGGCTTCTTCGAGAGCAGCGCGATCTTCAGATCGTCCTCGAGCCCGGGCTTCTCCCCCTCGACGATGCGCCACGCGAGGCGTTCGAACACGTCCTCGGGCACCTTGCGCGCGGCCTTCTTCGCGACCAGCGCCCCCTCGAAGTGCTTGAGGAACTCCTGCAGCGGGTCGTAGCCCTCGCGACGCCTGTCGAAGATCAAATCCTCGGCCAATTGGCGCGCGCGGTCGTCGATGCGGTGCAGCGGTTCGATGCGCGCGGAGTGCAAGATCGCCGCCGTCAAACCGGCTTCGCGCGCGTGGTGCAGATACACCGAGTTGAG
>JBBQCR010000375.1:0-3788 GCA_038318935.1 Phycisphaerales bacterium | reverse complement strand
GCTCCTCTGCAGCATTCCCGGACTCAACGTCTTCGGCGGGCTGCTCTACGGCGTCATGCTCGCCGTGGCGCTGCTTGCGGTCCTCAGTGGCGGTGCGGCGTTTCTCGGTTGGCCATGGTCGATCGCAGCGGCGGCCTGCGGCGACGCGGACGCGATGGATGCCACGGTGCGCTCGACCGCGTATCTCTTTCGACACCCGCTGCGGTCGCTCGCGGTCGCTGCAGTGTCCTTACTCACGATCGCCGGGAACGCGTTACTTGTCCTGACGATCGCGGCGCTCACGATGTCACTCACGCATGGCGTCCTCGTCGCTCTCGGCGCGGTGGGGACCGAGCGATTTGGATCGAGCGTGGCCCTGCGACTGATCGGCGCCTGGGACTGGGTCTTCGCTGCGCTCGTCGCCAGCGCCATCGTCAGTTGCATCGCGGAAGTCTCAACGCGCGGCTATCTACTTCTCCGATATCGCTGCGACGGACAAGACCCGACCGCTCTTGACGGAGTGCCGCTGGGGCGACCGGCGGTTACACGCCGAGCGAACGCTTGAGTGATGCCAACTCGGCCTCGACCTTGGCGAGTCGCATCTCGACGATCGCGATGCGGTCCTCGCGAGCCGGGTTTGCATGCGCAGGATGATCAGCAGGACCGCCGCTCTCGTCGTCGGATGGTCCAGCGACGTCAAGCGGATGCAGTTCCGGACAGAGAAGCTGCATCCATCGCTTGGCCCGCGAGCCAGGGACCGGCGGCAATTCCCGGACGAGCGGGAGGTCCGACGCGGCCATCCCTTCAAGAATCGCCTGCGTTCCCTCCAGCGTCTCCAGCGGATGCATGCGCGAGGCTCTTCCCCGAATCTCGCCGACTGTTTGCGGTCCGCGAAGGAGCAGCTCGGCAACAATCACCAGTTCGTTCGTACCGATCTGCAGCGCTTCCCGTGCAACATGACGGAACTTCTCGACCCGCGCACCGGTCATCGACACTTCGCGGATCAGTCCTTTCGATCGCAGTCCATCGATCGCCTTGAAGGCACGGGCCTCGTCGATCGTGACGACCGGCCAGCGGTTGCTCTTCTGGTTCACGCCATTGATGAGGGCGTTCAACGTCAGCGGATACTGATTCGGCGTCGTCTGAGCCTTCTCGATGAGGGTGCCGAGGACGCGGCATTCATCGGGCGAGAGGTGCGGCAGCATGGATTGAGTGTACGGCTCCCGTAGACTGGTGGCGATGAAGGAGTCCAACCGCCGTGACGAGATCGCGCGCGCCGCGGCGCGGCTTCTGCGCGACGGCAAGGCCGAGAACATTGCCGACGCGCTTGGGCTCGCGATGCGCGGACAACCCGCGATCGATGCCATCCCTCACGGACTCGTGCGCGAGCATGTACGAGGATTCGCGATGGAGGCGCTGGGAGACGTCGGCTACCGCGAGCACGTGGTGGCAATCCTCGCGCAGGCGGAAGAGATCATGACGCTGCTGGAGATGCTCTCAGCCGGGCTCGGCTCGGAGGCGCGCACGGCCCTGATTGGTCGCGCCGCCCGTGGTCAGGTCGATGCCGATCCGTGTTGTCGCATTCGTGTCGAAACCGACGAACCGGCGGGAATCATCGCGGCCCTTCTCGTCGACGCGGGCTACGAGGAGCCGACGTTCGCGACGACCGAGACTCGACACGGACGCCTGACGCGGCTTGACTTCAACGACGGGCTCGTGGCGTTCCGCCTGACGCGCTGCCCGCCGTCGATGCGGATCGCCTTCGACACGGACTTGGTCACTGGAAAGCCAGTCCCATCGCTCGATCTTGCTGGAGTGCGACGACTGGTGCGCATGCAGTCGCCGCCATGAAGGCGCGAGGCCGCGTGCGAGATCAGCCGATGCCGCCCTTGAGCGGTGCCTGACCCGGTTTGACGCCGAGGCTTTTGCCGAGTTTCGCCTTCAGCTTCCGCATCGAGGGATCCTCCTCGCGCGGCGCTTCCTTCGACATCGGCTGGCCGCCCTTGAACGACTGTCGCTCGGGCGCCGCCTGCAGCGCTTTCATCGAAAGACTGATGCGCTTGCGACCCGCGTCGATCGACAACACCTTGCAGGTGACGAACTCGTCCTTCTTGAGCACCTTGTCGACGGTCGGAATGCGATCGTGACTGATCTCAGAGATGTGCAGCAGTCCCTCGACTCCAGGTGCGAGTTCGACGAACGCGCCGAACTCGGTGATGCGGGTCACCTTGCCGCTGACCGTTTCGCCGGGGGCGATTGTGACCGCAGGCTGCGCCACCGGGTCGGACATCGTGTCCTTCCGCGACAGGGAGATCTTTGGCGGGTCCTGCGACCGGTCGATGCGTCGCACCTTGACCTGCACGACTTCGCCTTCCTTCAACACGTCGGAGGGATGGCGAATGCGGTCGTGCGTGATATCGCTGATGTGGATCAGGCCGTCGACTCCGCCGATGTCGGCGAACGCGCCGTAGGGCTGGAGCGAGATGATCGTCGCGGGGAGGACCTGCCCGACTTCGAGCGAGGCGAGGACTTCTTCGCGCTTCTGCACTCGGTCGGCGACGAGCACCGACTTTCGACTCAGAATGAGGCGATTCTTGTCCTTGTTGAGCTCCATGATCTCGCACGGGAACTTCTCCCCGATGAAGACCGAGATGTCGGGGATGTGACGAAGATCCACCATGCCCGCGGGCATGAATCCCTTGTGATGCGCAACCTCCATCTCGAGGCCGCCCTTGTTCATGCCGATGCAACGGGCCTCAACCACCTGGCCCACTTCGAGCGTTCCCCAGTCAGCTTTCTGCACGACGCCGGGTCGCGAGAGCACCAGAAGGCCCTCAAACGCGTCGAGTCGCTCGACGGCGAAGTCCATCTCAGCGCCGACCGCTGGCGGTTCGGGAAACTGTGCGAGCGGGCACACCCCCTGCGAACGCGGTCCGAATTCAACGAATACGTCGCCGGCGTGGATGCGGAAGATCTTGCCGGTGCGGATCTGTCGGCCGCCCCGATTTCCGCCACTGCCTCCACCGGTCTGGCCACCGGGTTGTCCACCCTTGGGTGTGGAGCGGTCCTCCAACAGGTCCTCGACGCTCATGTTGCCCAGAGCTGCGGAGATTTCCGCATCAAGAGCAGCATCAGTGACGATGCGCGAACGGCCCCCGGACTCCGCCGAGGGGCGCTGGAGCCCGCTTGCGGAATGCTGACCTTCGGGGGAGGAAGAAACTGGACCGCCGGTCGGATCCGTGCTCATTGGTGCAATGGGGGAAGTGCCGCGCGAAAAGTCGCGCCGATGGTTGAGAAGGACGAAAGGAGAATCAGCGTACCTCCGGATGCGACGAGCGGCAGTGGCTGGGCGGGAGAATGGGAGGAATCGTCGGCGCATTTGGGTCTGCGTCGCGATGCCACGCATTCATCCATGCATCGTTGCTGAATTCCGGGAATCCCCCGACACAGCGCAGGTGTGCGGCCATGTTCACGCGAGTTCCTCGATCCACGGCATCTGTCAACAAGCGGCTGGCGTATGAGAGGACAGGTTGTGACGGAAAGCGGTCTCATCACCCGCATCACGCCGCCGATTCCGGAAGTTCGCGTCCGGAGCAGCGGTGCGAGGCGATCGGATGCCGACCGGGTCTGAGTCTGTGATCGGGTCTGAGTATGGGATCGGGCCCGAGTCTGGGATCGGGCTCGAGTCTGCGATCGGGGAAGGTGGACGGAAGAGACGTCGACCGGCCTGCGAGGACCGACGCGATCGAGAGCCTCTGGGAGGTATGTCGCTGGTCGGTTACCGGACGTTGAGTCAATCCTGTCCAAGG
>JBBQCR010000374.1:0-3795 GCA_038318935.1 Phycisphaerales bacterium | reverse complement strand
CGATGTGCGCTCGCACTACGCAGCCGGTCTCGCTCGACTCTTCCTTGGCTCGCCCGCTGATGCACTGTCGCACTTTCGCGCTGCCGCCGATGCCGATCCGAAAGACGCGTACGCCCTGTACTACGTTGGACAGTGCCTCGAATTCGATGGCAAGTTTGAGGAAGCGCTGAGCTGGTACGCGAAGGCCGCGGCGATCGAGCCGTACATGCGCTCCTCGCTCCTGGGTCAACAGCGAGTGCTCGGCCGACTCGGGCGCGAGCAGGAGTCGCTGGCGCCGCTCGCTGAGTTTCAGGCCCTGGCCAGCAATCCACGCTCGCGCTTGGCGGAGTTCAAGTACACGCGCATGGGCCCCAAGTCCGAGGTGACGCTTCCGACATTGCCGCGCGTCGCGTTCACGCTTCCCGAAGGCGAGACGTTTGAGGAAGCGGCTGTCGCTGTCGAGGGAACTCCTCTCTGGCGCATCGATGGGATCGCACCGAACCTCACGGTCGCTGACATTGACGGTGACGGACGATTGGACATCTTCGCTGCCAACGCCATCGATGCCAACGCCATCGATGCCAACGCCATCGATGATGGCACGAACGCGGTGCTTTTGGCGAGCGGAGCGGACTCGGGCGGAGTGACGTATCGCTGGATCAAGGATCATCCGCTCGCTGCCATCAAGGACGTGCGATGCGCCCTGTGGGGAGACGTCGACAACGACGGCGCGATCGACGTCTATCTTTGCTGCAAGGGACCGAATCAGTTGTGGCTTGGCGACGGGAAAGGTGGGTGGCGCGACGCTACGGCTTCGAGCCTGACCTCGGGCGGCAGCTTCGACACTGTCGACGGCGCAATGGCGGATCTCGACCACGACGGCGATCTCGATCTCTACCTCGTGAATGCCAACGGTCCGAACGAGTTGCTATCGAACAACCTCGACGGAACGTTCCGGGCGATCGGCGGATCTTCGGGCGCGGCCGGCGATGGTCGTCCTTCGCGGCAAGTGCTCGTTGCTGATATCGACGGCGATCGCGACGCTGATCTCGTGGTCGTGCATCAGGATGCCACGGTGGAGGTGCTGCAGAACGATCGGCTCTGGCGCTTCGTGCCCGTTCCCAACACGCTCTCGCTGGCGAGCGGTGTCGCGGCCGATCTCGATGTGGATGGACGGCAATCAATCGTCGGCATCGATTCGTCGGGCGTGCTCATCATTTCGACCATGGTCGATGATGGATGGAAGACGACCCGCAAGGAAGGGCTGCCGCTCGGCACCCAGAGCGACCGGAGTCTCACGCTCGCCGATGTCGACGGCGACGGTGATCGCAACGTCATCGCCCGCACCAGCAAAGGTTTCACGCTGCATCGTCACGATGGTCAACCGATCACCGAGATTCCCGCACCGGCGCGCGGCACGCGCGTCCTGGCATGGACGGTGATGAACCGCACACTGCACGGTCCTTCGATCCTCTGCCTCACCGACGAGGGACTGGCGCTCTTGGATCCCGGCGCAGCCCGGGGCGAGTTCGCGACCCTCTCCTTCAGCGGCAGGACCGACCCCAGTCAAGCCATGCGCTCCAACGCCAGCGGCATCGGCACCAGCGTGGCGGCGCGGGTCGGCGGTCGATGGTCCGCCGCGGACACCTTTCGGGCGTCGAGTGGTCCGGGACAATCGCTCCAACCGATCGCCATCGGATTGGGTGGCGCTCAAGCGATCGACTTCGTCTCCATCGACTGGTCGGACGGGCTCTTTCAGAGTGAACTCGCGCTGGGTGACGCGACGCGACACGAGATCGTCGAGACGCAGCGGCAGATCTCGTCCTGTCCGGTGATCTTCGCGTGGGATGGAGGAAGCTTCCACTTCGTCACCGATTGCCTCGGTGTCGGTGGAATCGGCTACCTCGTCGCACCTGGCGAGTACGCGCCGCCGCGACCGTGGGAGCGGGTACTGCTCCCCGAGGCATTGCAGCCAAAACCGCGTGATGGAGCGTTCGAGTTCCGACTCGGCGAACCGATGGAGGAAGCGTGCTACCTCGACGCCGCGCGACTCGTCCAGTACGACGTGCCGCCTGGATGGTCGATGACTCTCGATGAGCGCATGAGCGTGGGTGGTCCGGAAGCGACGGGTGCGCCTCGGTGCTATCGAACGACGATCGCGCCAAGCACGGTTGTCGACGATCGCGGCGCTGACATCACGACGGCGCTCAGTCGCGTTGATGGAGTTGCCGCGCTGGTCGATGATGTCGATAGTCGCTTCATCGGCTATCGACGTTCGCTTCGCAGCATCACGATGGGCTTCGCGTCGCCGCTCGACGAACTTCCCGGCGAGGCGACGCTCGTCGCCGATGGCTGGGTCGAGTATCCCTACTGCCAGACCAACTTTGCGGCGTGGCAGGCAGGCGTCGTCTTGCAACCGCCTGATCTCGAGGCGCTCGGCGCCGACGGCACATGGGTTCGGTTGTACGGACCGTGGGGATATCCCGCCGGCATGCCGCGCGAGATGTCGCTTCCCCTCGGCACGTTGCCCAAAGGCACCCGAGCCCTGCGAATCTCAAGCAATCAGGAGATCTACTGGGACGCGTTCCGGGTGGTGGGGGTCGAGCAGTGTCCTCTTCTGCGCCGTGTCGAATTACCGCTCGTTGATGCCCGCGTCGCCGAGGGCGGCTTCGCGCGCCGCGTTCCCCAACCGCAAAAGCGTCCGCAGTACGACTACTCTCGGCGGGCGCCCCTCTGGGACACGCGACACCAGGCTGGCTTTTACACCGCGATCGGACCCTGTCGGGAACTCCTTGCGGCGACCGATGACGCGGTCGCGGTGTTCGGTCCCGGCGAGGAAGTGCGACTGCGATACGCGTTGCCCGTCGAGTCGCTCGCGCCAGGATGGTCGCGGCGCTCTGTGCTCGAACTGGACGGTTGGTGCAAGGACATGGATCTCTTCACGCGCGATGGCGAGACGCTCGACCCGATGCCGACACGCCGTCCGCTCTCGCAGGAGGCGACGACAACGCGCGACCGTCTGCACGCTCTCTTCAACACGCGCTATCGCGACGGCCGATGAGCGCCGGTACGATCGACGACCGAGCTTTCTGATGACTTCGACTCCTCCTCCACCGGTTTCCCCGCGTTCCCCGCGACCCAAGTTCGTGCCGGTCGTCGGTCCGCGCCTCAAGATCATCCTCATGGTGGTCTTCGGACTCTTCGCGGTCCTCGGCGTCAACAGCGTCTATCTCGGCGCGATCACCTTCCTCGAGTGGCGCACCGGGCTGCAGTACCAGAACTACTTCTATCAGTTGATGTTCCTCGCCCATCTGGCGTTGGGACTGCTGATCACGCTGCCGTTTGTCGTCTTCGGCATCTTCCACGCCCGCAACGCCCACAACCGCCCCAATCCGTGGGCCAAGCGCGTTGGTTGGGCGCTCTTGGTCATCGCCCTCGTGGTGCTGGTGAGCGGATTCGCTCTCTTTCGTTTAGAGATTGGCTCGCTGTCGCTGGTGCTCAAGGATCCGACGAAGCGTCAACTCGTGTACTGGATGCACGTGCTTGCACCGCTCTTGGCGATCTGGCTCTTTGTGCTGCACCGCCTCGCAGGCCGGCGCATCAAGTGGAAGGTTGGCGTCGTCTGGGGAGCCGTCGGTGGTCTTGCGGCACTCGGTATGGCAGCCCTGCATTCACTCGATCCGCGCGACCCCAATCAGGCGGGTCCGGTCGCCGGCGCGGAGTATTTCGAGCCATCGCTCGCTCGCACCGCGACCGGGAAGTTCATTCCCGCGTCGGCGCTGATGATGAACGAGTATTGCCTGGAGTGCCACGCCG
>JBBQCR010000373.1:0-3838 GCA_038318935.1 Phycisphaerales bacterium | reverse complement strand
ACAGATTGACGCCAGTCTGGTGGTTGAAGTCGGACTTCGTCCTGAGCCCATCCGTGAGCAGGAGGAACGAGTGATCGTTATTCATCGTGAAGCGCATGCCCTTGTCGGGATCGAAGTCGCCTCGGTAGTGATAGTTCGCGTACGCCCGCGGCTGTCCAGCCGGACTTGCAAGCGTCGCTTCGTAGCGCTCGAGAGTGTGCTCTCCGTGATGGCTCGGGCAGAACATGCACGCCGGTGAATCAAGGTAGTGACCGCAGCGGGGCAGCAGACGGCCAATGCCATCAAGGGTGCCGTTGGTCCCTCCAGTCGAGAGTGCCATCATCTCGCCGGGCTGCGTGACATCCGGACTGCCGAAGTAGCTGTAAGGGAGTCGTTCGTTGTGATCGGTCGCGTACACCGTCATCGCGTAGCCCATCTGTCGCATGTTCGAGGCGCACGACAACTTGTTGGCGGTCTCGCGGACCGACCGAAGCCCCGGCATCAACAGCGAAGTCAGGACGACGACGATCATGAGAACGACGAGCAGCTCAACGAGGCTAAAGCCATCGCGAGCATGTCGAACATGTCGAACATGTCGAGCATGTCGAACATGACAACCGCTAAGAGTCTCCGGATCTCTACCGAGGGGACGCGTCGTTGATGGGGTCACATACTGCGTCGCGGATCGCGACGATTGGGTGATCTTCAGACCACTCGTGGCACGTACGAGAACGCGTCGCACGGAAACCCCAACTCCTCTTCCTGCACTTCAGAGTGCAGCGTCAGATCCACGACCGCGTGGAGCCCCATCCGGCGTTGGTCCATTTCCGTCGATATCGCCCGACGATATCGCAACGTGGTGGACCCCGCCTGTCCCCAGACACAAGTGCAGCTTACCTCTGAATCGGCTGAAACTACCCTCGTTCCCTCCAGATCACCCAAAATGGAGCTGGGGTACATTCACGTCTCGCGACCCCGCCGATCGTGGCCGCGGACCGAGGTCGCGCGTCGCTGTCATCGAACACGAACACGGATGGGAACTCGACGAGTGGCGCGGCATCTGAGGCTGGAGTGCTGACGCTCACGCCGCAGCGGCGACGGGACCATTGAATGACGGGTCTGACGATAACTCAAGTGAGATTCACGGCTTGATGGCTCGTTTGGCGATTGGAGCATGGCCGCGCTTGCTCCCGAGAGAGAGCGGCTCAGGATAGAGATCTTTCGAATTCTCCTCTCATCGCGCTCGCACCTGAGAGCGAATGAGCGCGTACCGAGGAAGATCTGGGTGTCGCCGAAGGGCATTTTTCGGGCGGACTCCGACGGAACGGATGAGTGGGCCATGGCCGACGACGATTGGAACTTCATGCAACGGGTGGCGTCTGGCGACGAGATCGCCGTTGCTGAGTTGTACGATCGGTTCGGTCCGCTGGTGTACAAGGCCGCCCGGCAGTCGCTCCCGAGCAGGGCCGAAGCAGAAGACGCGGTTCAAGAAGTGTTCGTCCGTCTCTGGCGAACTGCCGACCGTTTCGACCCGCGACGGGCGAAGCTCGTGACGTGGGTCATGCTGATCACCCGCCGTCACCTGATCGACAAATTGCGGCGACGCGGTGTTCGCATCGACGCCCTCAGCTTGGATGGCGACCCTGCGGTAGCACCCAGCGACGGTGGCCGCAACGGCGATCCGCGCGGTGAGGGTCGCTTGAGCGAGGAACAGCGGCAGTGGATGCGAGACAAGCTCCGAGAACTGCCGGAGTTGCAACGATCGGTCATTGAGCGAACCTACCTCCAAGGGTTCACCCTCCGGGAGGTCAGCGAGCAACTCAATTCACCGTTGGGGACGGTCAAGAGTGCGCTCAGCCGCGGGCTGCTCCGCCTCCGCGACCGAGCCAGCGGCGACCGGGCGCACGGGTAACCCAATTCTGTTGCCATGGACCGATAGCGCCTTCGCGAGCGAGAGGGTTCGGTCCCACACCGCGTGTCGCCGCCCCGATGGGGTTCGAACGGCCTCGCGGCTCGTGCGGGTTCCACCCTATCGGCACGCTTCGCTGCAACACCTTTCGATCGCCTGCGTAGAGAGCCATGTCGTCGGAAGCGATCCGGCGGCAATTCGGAAGCACCGTCGAAGTCCTTTCGTCCCGAGGACTTCGGCGGAAACCGCACCAGGGACGCACGCACCTCCGTCGAGTTCGACCGTCTGCATGCAGAATGCGGATGGCCGTCGGCGGGGTGCCGTGGGGGGCTGGGATCTTCCATCGGTATCACCAGCGTGGCCCACGGGGCCTGATACCTTGAAACCGCATTGGACGCGGTTTGGCTGTTCGGCGCGGCGCACTCCGAGGTGCCGCGCGAACAGGGAAGTCTCGGTGTGACGGAGGAATCATGACGAGTCCCGAACCCATGTCCCGTGAAGAGCTGCTTGAAATGGCACCGCTCGACGCCTTTGGCCTCCTCGATGACTTCGAGGCAGCGCTTTTCAATAGGTCTTTCCACCACGCTCCGGCGTCGGTTCAGGCCGAGATCCGGAGTCTTCAGGCGGATCTGGCGGAGAGCGCAGCCTTCGTCTCACCGGAGGAACCGCGCGGCCTTCTGAGGCAGAAGGTCTTGATTCGAGTCGCGGAAGAGGTTGAAGACGCAGCGGAAGCTCTGAAGCCGCTCGCCACAATCGGGTCGCAGCAGCCGCTCGTCGGATCGGGTGCCAGTAACGCCATCGCGGTCCGTATCAGCTCGGCACCGCCCTCCCAGAACGAGACGATGCGCGAACTGGTCGCGGAGATTCGCTCCCGCTCTTCGGGAGGAGTTCGTGACCGCACCACACCCTACTGGAGAGCGGCAGCGTTCTTCCTCGCAGCAGGGCTGGTCGCCAGCCTGTACTTCCTGACGAGCACCATGCGGACGGCCGAGCGCATCGCCCAACTGGCGCAGCAGCAGGTCCTGCGGGAGCAGTTGCGTCAGCTCGTTCCCAATCTCAACGACTTCGTCTATCGAAACTCGCACATCCGCAGCCTGACCAGCGCTGATTCGGCAGTCAATGGCGCGGCGACCTTGTACGTCGACCGAGACAACCATCGCGCCTTGATCATCGCCTTGGGACTGAGCGACAGCAAGGGGCCGTTCACGCTCCGAGCCGTTGACGATCTCAACAACGCGACGGTGATCAAGACCTTCCCGAGTTCGGATCCAGTGTGCGCGATCGTCATCGAAAACATCCCTGACGACATGCTCGTGCGAAAGCTTGAGCTGCTCGACGGCGCGGGCAACGTGATCTTGCGAACAGCCTGACGCGGACGCGTTTTCCAGACGCGAGCTCCGGCTGCTTGTCTCAAGCGACGATCGTCACCCAAGGAATCTCCACAACGGCGGGTCGACCTCGGCTTGCTCACGCGAGGTCGGCTCGCCGCGTCCACTCCATCTCGAGTGGATGAAGATCCGAGACGACGCGTTCGCGCTGAGCGGTGAGGTCTTTGACCTTTGATGGATTCGCGTAGACCGACGGGCTCGCCAGGTCACGATCAATGCCACGGAGCTTTGACTCAAGCGACTCGATGCGCTTCTCCAAGTCGTCGACCGAGAGCTTCCCGTGCGGATGCTTCGCACCGCTCGCAGACTTACCGTTGGACTTCGGACTCGGCTGAGTGCTTACCTTCCGTTTGACCGGCGGCTGTGCGGGCGTCGATTCCTTGACGCGCTCCGTCGCGGCAGGCGGGTACTTCGCGATGTATTCGCTGTAGCGCCCCTCGAACGCCATCGCGTTGCCCTTGCCATCAAGGACGATCAGCCGGTCGCACACCGCCTCCAGAAGCGCCCGATCGTGCGAAATCAGAAGGATCGCACCACCGGAGCCACCCACGTCCGAGCCGCT
>JBBQCR010000372.1:0-3844 GCA_038318935.1 Phycisphaerales bacterium | reverse complement strand
CCCGCTCGGCACCAAGACGGCCAAGCAGATGGTCCAAGGCAGCGAGCTGATCGTCCAGACCCTCAAGGCGACCGTCGAAGGTCGGCCAATTCCGTTCATGATGAAGTTCATTCACGTGATGTCCGCGGTGACGGCACCACTGACGCCGAAACGATGTCACAGCTCACGCTGGCCCTGATCGGTATGCGTGAACGGCTCGCCGACTTGCAGGACGAGCAACGTCTGATCATCGCCCGGTCGCACGCCCGCCTCGAATGCGAGGAGCGCTCCAGTGATCGAGTTCACCGCGCACGCGGGTGCGCCTGAGCAGGTGCGCAACGAGTCTTCGATGCGGTGCACTTCAAACTGTTCGCCGTCGGGGTTGAGGGCCTCGGTGATTCCGTCGGTGTAGAGGACGAGCGTTTCGTGTTCGACGAGCTGGGTCGTCGCTTCTTCGTACACGATGCCTGGCATGATGCCCAACGGCAGATCACCCACATCATCGAGCAGCCGAACCGAGTGGTCGGCGTGACGATCGTCACGACCGCTGCGAAGGATCGGCGGATTGTGTCCGGCACGGGCCCAGCACAGCGTCAGGGCCTTCGGGTCGTACACGCCGGCGAAGGCTGTGACGAAACCATGTTCGACGGATTTCATGACCAGGTAGTCGTTGAGTGTCTGCAGGACCGCACCCGGTCCTGCGATCGGATTCGGTACCGTCGCGATGATCGCGTCGACCATGGCGCTCACGACCGCAGCGCTCGGACCATGTCCGCTCGCGTCGGCGATCACGAGCAGCCACTTCGTCTCGTTCGAGCCGCGGACCTGCACTGGTCGTACGGCGTAGAGATCGCCACCCGCGGTATCGAAGGTGCCGTAACTGGCGCCGAGCGCCGCGCCGGGAATCGAAGGCAGCGGATTCGGTAGAAGCCGGCGCTGAATCTCCGCGATGCGGTTGATCTCTGCGGTCTTTGCAGCGTCGGCCTCGAGCAGCTTGCGATTGGTGAGGACGTTCTTCACCGTTCCACCAACGAGATTCGTGGTGACGAGCAGCTCTTCAACAAGCTTCGCGTCAAACGCGTCGGGACGCTTGGCGAGAAAGAACCCCCAGTTCAGGATGTCGCCGCCGTCGTAGAGCGGGATGGCGATCAGGGACCGGAAGTCCGTGATGTCGTCGCCAAGGGCGGGATCGCCAGCGATTTCCATGCTCCGGAGGAGAGCCGGCTCGCCGCGATCGATGATCTCGCCGAGGAGTCCGCCTCGTGAGATCGGGATTTGATTCCAGTCGCGCCATGGATTCGGCGCTTCCCGCTCATCGTCCACGCCCATGAGCAGTCGTCGCGTGACCTTGTACGTTCCCGGTTCGAGCCCCCGGACGGAGGCTGCGAGATAGCCATCGATTCCGTTCATCCGCCGCA
This sequence comes from Phycisphaerales bacterium, assembly GCA_038318935.1. GTDB lineage: Bacteria > Planctomycetota > Phycisphaerae > Phycisphaerales > SM1A02 > JAEUIT01. Next base: position 2,447 of record JBBQCR010000372.1, on the reverse strand, counting down.
TGCCGCGACCGAAGCTCGCCTGCACGTCGGATGGATCCTTGGCCTGACTGACGCCCCGCATCATTTCAACGAGAATCGGGATGCGCTGGCGCGCCGAGAGTTCGACATAATGGGTCTGCATCCGGGCCGATGCGGCCGCGGTACTGGAGCGATCGTCTCGATGCATGGAGCCCATGGTATGTCGCACGAGTTGAAAAACGCACTGTCCGCACCACTCCGAGCGGCCCTTGATGCGGCGATCGAACAGGCGGAGAAGAGTTGGCGGGAAGGGGGGATCCCGATCGGGAGCGCGCTGGTCGATGAACGGGGCACCATCGTCTCCGTGGGCCATAACCGCCGCGTCCAGCGCGGCAGCGTGATTCTCCACGCCGAGATGGACTGCCTCGAGAACGCGGGACGGCGACGCGATTGGTCGCGTTGCACGCTGGTCTCGACGCTCTCTCCGTGTCCGATGTGCTCCGGGACGGCGATCCTGTACCGAATCCCCAAGGTGATCATCGGCGAGCACCGTTCGTTCGTCGGTGCTGAGGACTGGATGGCCGAGCAGGGAGTCGGGATCACGGTCGTCGACGATCCCCGGTGCGTGGCGCTCATGGAACGGTTGATCCGCGAGAAGCCGGATCTCTGGAACGAGGACATCGGCATCTGAGGCGACCCCGCTTGGAGCTCGCGGTTTGGTTTCGAAGGCTCCATCGCGGACCGATCGAGCGAATGCCCGACAAATTCGCACTTTGTTCGGTGCGGAGGTCCGATGAACGGTAGACTGTGCGATTCATCGCCGGCGGCCCCTCTCGCCGTCAGCCGTCGCGGATTCTGATCGTGCTCCGGATACTTTCCTGACCCTGATCGCAAATCCGCCCAGACCGCTGACGACATCAAGTGAGGGAATCTGCTGGCAGCCTCCGGATGCAACGCGCTCGCGCGAATCCGGAACGCTCAGCCTGCGGCCGCTCTCGTTCCAATCGTTTTGGCCTAGAGAATCGTCCGCTCCGACCGGCACGCCCGGTTGTCGCGCTGTCATTGACCCTCCTGCCGTCGCATGGTGCGGCGTCCTTGTGGGTCGAAGGGTATTTGCTTGTCGACTGATTTTTCCTCGCTTCGTCTGTCCGCTCCTCTCCTCCGCGCTCTCACCGATGAGGGCTACACCATTCCGACGCCGATCCAGGCCAAGGCGATCCCCACGATCCTCGAGGGTCGCGATCTACTCGGCTGTGCTCAAACCGGTACCGGAAAAACTGCGGCGTTCGCGCTGCCGATCCTGCACAGGTTGGCCGCGGCCACTGCTGACACGAAGGCCGGCTCGGCGACCGATCATGCCGCCCGTCGTGGCCCCGTCCTTCCACGCGTGCTTGTCCTCGCGCCAACCCGCGAACTCGCGACGCAGATCGGCGACAGCTTCAAGGCCTACGGCCGCCACACCAATCTCCGCCACGCTGTGGTCTTCGGCGGCGTGAGCCAGTTCCATCAGGTTCGCGCCCTCGAGCGAGGCATTGACGTGCTCGTCGCCACGCCGGGACGACTCATGGATCTCATGGAGCAAGGGTTCATCAAGCTCACGGCGATCAACACGCTGGTTCTCGATGAAGCCGATCGCATGCTCGACATGGGATTCATCCAGCCGATCCGCCGGATCGTCAGCTCGATCCCAAAGGCGAGGCAGACGCTTCTCTTCTCAGCGACGATGCCAGCCGAGATCATGCGCCTGGCCGATTCGCTGCTCACCAATCCGGTCAAGGTCGCGGTGACTCCGGTCGCCTCGGCCGCTCCGATGATCGAGCAGTCGCTCTACATGGTCTCGCGCAACGTCAAGCAGGGACTGTTGCATCATCTTCTGGAGAATCCGGAGATCGCCCGGGCGATCGTCTTCACCAAGACCAAGCACGGTGCCGATCGCGTGACCAAGCGACTCCTGCAGGTCGGCGTCACCGCCGACGCGATTCACGGCAACAAGGCCCAGAATCGTCGGCAGCGCACGCTGGACGGATTCCGTTCCGGCAAGCTCCGTGTGCTTGTCGCCACCGACGTCGCCGCTCGCGGCCTTGACATCGACGGCGTCACCCACATCTTCAACTTCGATCTTCCGATGGAGCCAGAGGCCTACGTGCATCGGATCGGTCGCACGGCCCGCGCTGGCGCCAGCGGCATCGCGATTTCCTTCTGTGATGCAGAAGAGCGCGGACTGCTGCGCGACATCGAGCGCCTCACGAAGACGCCGTTGCCGCAGAAGCCGATGCCGACGCTTGATCTTGTGGCGATCGCTCGCGAGTCGACGGCGGCTCGTGCGGAACGCGGTGCTGATCGGGACGATGACGATCGCAGCAGCCGGTCGCGTTCTTCCGGCGGGAGTTCCGGTCGCAAGCCGATGCGTCAGGGCAGCGGCCAGTCGTCCGCGAGTTCGTCCAGATCTTCCTCTTCACGACAGGGGTCACGACAGGGGTCCTCAAGCG